>JAADFT010000346.1 GCA_013152765.1 Calditrichota bacterium
CGGGGGCTCCTTTGGTCAGCGTGAATGTTGTGGTTTCGGGAACGCTGAGGGGCGCAGCAACCGGTCCAAGAGGGGAGTTCATCATCACCAACCTGCCGGCGAGGCGCGTAACGTTGGTGGCTAAAATGATCGGCTACGAGCCGGTCACGCAGGAGGTCGTGGTTCGGCCCGGCGAGACGGTTACTGTGCGCTTTGAGCTGCAGCCCAGCTTCTTCGAAGCGCAGCAGGTCGTGGTGACCGCCACGCGCACGGAGAAGCTACTGAAGGATGTGCCTGTGGTAACAGAGGTGGTACCGCACACGGAGATCGAAGAGAAGGGAGCCGTAGACCTGGCCGAAGCACTGGAAGACCGTCCGGGCATCGTGATCGAAGCGAACTCCTCGGGTGGCAAAATCCTGCGCATGAACGGCATTGACAACAAACGCATCCTCGTGCTGGTAGATGGAGTCCCGGTGACGGGTCGTGTGCAGGACCGCGTGGAACTGAACCTGATCGACGCCGACGACGTGGACCACGTGGAGATCGTGAAGGGGCCCGGCTCTGCCCTGTACGGCAGCGAGGCAATGGGCGGTGTGATTAACGTGGTGACGCGCGGCATCTCGGATCACCTCCAGTTGAGCGCCTCCACGCGTGTCGGTTCCAACGGCCTGTTCAACGGCAATGCCGCCTTTTCCAACCGGACGAAGGGCATCGGTTACATGCTGCTGGTGAACCACACGCGCGAAGGTGAGGGCAAGACCTCATCCGAGATCGACATCGAGGATTTCCGCACCACGCTGGCACGCGGGAAGGTGCAGCGGGCGTGGACCACAGGGCAGGTGGAACTGAGCGGCTCAATCAAGAACAGCAACCAGCAGTCGACACTCGAGACGTACCGTGGCGCCAAAGACACGGAAACCGACGTCCGTAACTGGGGCTCGGCGCTTCGCATTCGGCAGAAACTCGCTCGCAATGTGAACCTGAAAGCCAATCTCTACGCCTCCGGTAATTTCCGGACCTACAAGTCCGTACCTCAGGGAATGCCCATGATGGCCTCCATCGACACGACCACGGAGGATCTGCTTGGTTTGCGGAGCAACATGGAGTGGCGGGCCCACGATGCGGTGAACCTGGTACTCGGGTACGATTTCGCCGATCAGAGCTACGAGTCGGACCGCATCGGCAGGGAGATCAGCCGGAAGCAGCACGGGCTTTTCGGGCAGGCGGAATTGAAACCGATTTCCAAGGCAACTTTAGTTCTGGGTGCCCGGTACGACAAGGTGACCGGACTCACCGGACAATGGAGCCCCCGCATCAGCGCCATGCTGGAGCCAACCGCAGACCTGAAGCTGCGTGCCACGTGGGGTGCTGGCTTCCGGGCGCCATCTTTCGTGGAAATGTACAGCCACTTTGTGATCCCCATTCCCGGGCACCCCATTCTTTTGGAAGGCAACCCGGACCTGAAGCCTGAAACATCCACCGGGTACAACGTGGGTGTGGAGTACTTCTGGAACACGCGAATTCTGGTGAACGCGACCTTTTACCGGAACGATTTCAAGGATTTGATTGCCGACACCTGGAGGCAGTACGGATCCGTGCTTTCCTACCGAAACGTGGATCGTGCCACGTTCACCACGTTCGAGCTGCAGACAAAGCTGTTCCTGCTCGACAATCTTACGGCCTCGCTTTCCTACAACACCACGACCGTGACGGAGAATGACGAAAAGGCGGCCAGCCTGGGCATCCCACCTCATACAGCGACACTTCGTGTGCACTGGCGGCTCCTGAAAAATCGATTGCGCTTGAGCTTGCGGGAGCAGTTCTTCAGCAAAACGGAGATCAGCCAAATCGTGCAACTGCCATCTGGAGGCTACGCGACTGAAACGGCGACACGTGCTGCTTACGGACTCCTGGACGCCACCGCTACTTACCAGCTAAGCCGCGTGCTGGCTGTGCGTGCTGGTGTCATCAACGCAACGGATGTCACCGACCGAACCTTCGGTCCGTGGTACGGCCGCCGATTCTTCGTTGGACTCAAGACTACCTTGTAACCTGGAGAGAAAGGCGCAAAGGTGTTCGCCGAAGCGCGGTTCCGGAGCGCGACGGATGTTTCGTCTCTTCAAAAGCCCTCTCCCGCAAAGGAGAGGGCTTTTTTCACGAGGGAACTGCAGCGCCTGGGGACGGTTTACGAGGTAGACGGCGCGCGCGTCGCTCTGGTGACGACGCGAAGCGTTGTGCCTGGCGAACGGTGGGACATGAAAGGGAAGGAGAGACCGGTGCCGAAGGTGGACAAGGACAAAGCGGAGAAGATGGCAGAGCTGGCTCCCAGAATCATGGGGGCTTTCCACGATCTGGGGCCGCAACATCCTGAGGGCGAAACCTTGACCATGCGCCAGTACCAGGCGCTGATCATCGTGTACGCGGCGGACAAATTGACGATCCGCGAATTTTGCGAGAAGCTGGACCTGGCGCCGTCGACGGGCACGGAACTGGCCAACCGGATGGTGGCCAGCGGATTTCTGGAGAAAAGCGGCGGTGAGCAGGACAAACGGCAGGCGGTGCTGCGGGTGAGCGAGAAAGGCTGTCGCTTGCTGGAGGAGCGGCGTCGCGCGCTTACCCAGATGTTCGAGCGTTTTCTCGAGCGGTTTTCGCCGGAAGATCAGGAGGCGTTTGTCCAGTCTTTCGAGCAGATCTGGGCCATCATTCGAAAGTACCGCAAAGGTGGCCCTTCAGAACAGGAGGAGCCATCCGGGGCCCACTGCCAGGAAGCGCAGGCGTAATGTCGTTCGGACGCGTCGGCTTCTTGATCCAGAAACGTGCAACCTGGACAGCTCAACTCTCCGCGCTCGGTCACTGAGAAATGGGGAGGTGCTACTCCGAGAGCCGACAGCTGCCATGAGAAGTCGCAAACCAGGCTTTGCTTGACCCTTTCTCCTTTTGTCCCCCTGTGATCATGCCGTTTTACCAAACTCTTTTTTTACTCAACTACGCTAACAGGAAGCAAGTCCCGGCTGGTGGCTCCCCGCGGCGCATTCTGTTTCGCCCGCGGGCTTTGGCCCAAGCGCCACGATTCTGTTTGACTTTCAGGGTCTGCATCGGTAGATTTCAGGCGAGCAACATTCCGGTGTGGATGTCGACCTGTAGCGATCGGCTGTGGGGTTCGAGTTCACAGTACGGGAGGAAGAACGATGGCTTCCAGCAAAGCAGAGCGCATCGGGCGCGAGTTGCTCGAGATGGCCGGCATTCAGGTCAACGGGCCGAACCCCTGGGACATTCAGGTGCACAACCCGCGGTTTTTCGATCGCGTACTGAGCGAGGGGGCGCTGGGCTTAGGGGAGTCCTACATGGACGGCTGGTGGGATTGTGAGGCCCTCGACCAGTTCTTCGATCGCGTTTTGCGGGCACAACTTGACCAGAAGGTCCGCGGGAACCTGAAGATCGCCTGGCACGCGCTGCGCTCGCGGCTTTTCAATCTACAGAACCGACGTCGCGCGAGCCAGGTGGCTGAGCAGCACTACGACGTCGGCAACGATCTGTACAAGCGGATGCTGGACAAGCGTCTCAACTACACCTGCGCGTACTGGCGCTGGGGGGCGAAGGACCTGGATGAGGCTCAGGAGCACAAGCTCGAGCTGGTGTGCAAAAAACTGCAACTCGAGCCGGGGATGAAGGTGCTCGAACTCGGCTGCGGGTGGGGTTCCTTCGCCAAATACGCAGCCGAAAAGTACGGCGTCCACGTGACGGCTCTGAACATCTCTCGGGAACAGGTGGAGTTGGCTCGAGAGCTCTGCAAAGGGCTTCCGGTGGAAATCAAGTTGCAGGACTACCGCGAGGCCACGGGCCAGTACGACCGGGTTGTGTCGAT
>JAADFT010000347.1 GCA_013152765.1 Calditrichota bacterium
GTAGCGGAAGAAGGGTGTGTACTTGTTGTCCTGCAGCTCCTCCGCCGAAGCACCGATGAAAACAATCTTGTCCTTGAAAGTCCCCCAGATCTTGTGCATTTCGAAGATGTCGGTGTCCTCGTCGCCGACCAGGTCAAAGTCAGCATCGTCCAGGATGTGCGCCAGCGAGTACGTGGGGTAGGTCGCCGCCGGTCCAGCATAGTTGATGTACATCGAACCCATGTCGCCGTGAGGCACACAGTTGTCGCCGAGACAGAAGCCCTTTTCGTGCGAGATCACTGGCGGCACATTCTGCAGTCCCATCAGAGCGCGGTACGCCTGCACAGCAATCGAGTACGCTGTGTCCTGCCCCACGCGCTGGTAAAGCATGTAGCGGCGAATGAAGCCGTCGGCGTCCTCGAGAGCGTTCACAACGCCCCAGCCCTTGCCGGCCCGGGCAAGTTCCGGGAATGGACGCAGCAGGTGCGCGTACCGGATGCCGTGTGATCCCGCTTCGTAAACGATCTTCCCGGCGAGAATCACGTTTCCCGCGTCGCGCACAGCCTGAACCAGTTCCTCATCTTCCTGAGGATTCTTGTGCGAACGCTCGGTCAGCTCCACGTCCATCACGATCAGACGGGCACCCGCCTCAGACAGGTTGCGAATGGCCTTGGCCCAGTAACTGCGCGGAAACGGCCACTTGGAAGGAAGTTCCAGAAAAGAGGCGTCGTCGATGGCAACCACGACCAGAGACGAGTCGATCTCGGCTCGGTGTCCTCGCAACCCGAAGCGCGCGTCAATCGACTTCAGCTCCAGCGTTTCGAAGATCAGCACCCCGCTCAGAAACAGTGCAAGCAGGACCGAGCCCAGAACGATGGCTGCGCTAACCCACACTGATCTGGTGAACTTCAACGTGCCCTCCCTCACGGCTCTTGTAGCGGTTGCACCTTACTCACTTCCCCTCTCACGGAGTTGCTGGGACCCCGGTCGTCAGTACCCCCGTGCTGCCCACCCACAGCGACAACTTGCTGCACCCTGAGAACTCAAACTTCTGCCGCGTCCACCGCTACCACCGGTATTCGTAACGCGCACGGATGATCCAGTCCGTGTACTTCTGAGCCGGCGTGTTCGTACCAGCGCTCAGGTCCTTCACAGAACTCAGCAGCGCATCCACAAAACCGAAATGCTTTCTCCAGCGCAGTTCCAGCCCCGTCCCCAGAGTGAGCTGTGTGACGGTTCCGTACTTCGCCGTTCCTTCGTACACCGTGTAGATTTTGCTTTTGGTGTAACGGCTCTCGAGGCGCCACAGTCCGTAGCCGCCAAAGAGATCGCGCTGCAGCCCTCCACCGAAGAGCTGGTACTTGAAGCTGTTCAGGTAGTGCCCGTAGCCCGCCTGGTTCTTAGTGTCCACCACGTTGAGAGTTGCCGCCCAGTTGCCGAAAATCTGGCTGCGCCAGTTCAAAAGGTGCATGCGATTGTCCACGTCGCCGAGCGGCCCCATGAACTGGTCGTCGCGCGTGGATTTTGAAAACATGTAATTGAACCGGTGTTCTCGGTCAAACAGGCGGAACTGCTCCGAAACCGAGAGAACACTCTCTCTGGTCGAGTTGTTGATGCGCGGATCGTAGCCGAAATGGAGGAACGTGGTGTCGACGCCCACGATGTTGTTTCGGCGGTTGTAAGAGCGTTGTTGCCAGCTAACCTGCGGTAGTCCCGGGCCCGGGTAGAAGGAAAAACCGTAGTTGAACGAATGGCGGTCCAGTGTGGGCACATCGTCATCCGGCGCGAAACTCTCCTGGTAGCCCTCGTAGCCGAGATTGAGGTAGACCATGTTCTGGAAAAGGCGAATCCGGTCGTTGACGTAGAACCCTCGCAAGTTCGTGCGCAGGAAGGGATTAGCCAGCGTCTGGTACTCGGGCCCGACGCTCCGGTAGCCCGCGCGCAAATCGTTTCGGAAGAAGCGAAACGTGGCTTTGAACTGGTACGCCGTGGAGGTCATGCCCCTTGGGTCCAGAGGCACGGTGGTCTCGTTCATGATCAGGTAGCGTGCGTACTTGGCCGGGTCGATCGGAACGCTGCGCTGAAAAATCGAATCGATGTCGGCCTTGGTCAGAACGCCCCGGGAGATGTCGTCCGTGTACAGGCTGAACGCGGCGCTTCCCTCCAGGCGAAGCCGTCCACGCATGAGCTGGACGAGGAAATCAGGGCTAACCACCAGATTGTCTTTCGGCTTGAGGCCGTAGCGGACGGAGTTGGTGTCATCCAGCACCTTCATCAAGGTCACGCCGACCTGGAAGTGCTGCCCTCCGCCGATGCTCGGTCGGACTGCCCAGAGACGCCGTCGGTACGTGCCAACCCGCTTCAGGAGCAAGGTGTCGCCGTTGCTCACCAGAATCGACCCAGATCCTGTTGTGTCCTGAGCGAGCGGCACCACCGTACCTTCAACTGCCCGGGCAAGCTCGCCCATGGTCGCGTCGATGTTGAAAAATCCCAGGTGCACGTAACCGGAAATGCCTCGCACGCGCTGTCCCCAAAGGGTTAGCTCGCCGTAACGAGGGTACGTGTCGCCGAAATCCACTCCCACGTAGCGCGTGTGCAGGGACAGGGACAACCGGTTTCGCGGCTGCTCGTCACGGCGCTCCAAGCTCGTGATGTAGGCGTCGGCGTAGAATCGGACGGGTCCCGCAATTCCGCTGGTTCGCGCTCCGAAAATGTTGGCCGAAAAGTCCCGCTTGCTCACGCGCTCCTGGCGAGACTCCGTGAACACGCGTCCCCGGAATTCCCGCAAAAACGGTTCTTTGCGTACTTTCACTCCAAGCACTTCGAAAGAGAACTCAAACGGCGGAAACGGCTTGCCTGCCTTGGTGTTCGCTTTCAGAGTAACGAAATGTTTGCCGGGCGTCATCGGCCCAACAGGCGACCACGTGATCACGTACGGAGAGATGTCCGCCTCCGGAGTCACGTCCTTGCCGTCCACAAACAGGTGCACCGAAGCCGAATCCACGGTGTCTGGGTCTGTAATGGAAATCGCGACTACTACTTCCTCCTCCCCAACCGGCTCTGTCGGATCAGGGCTGAGGATGAGCCCGGGGAAGCCTTCGCTGGGCTGAACAGTTTCTTTGGCGGGCGCTTTGCCGGCTTCGGCAGGAGAAACCTGAACGTAGTGCGGCGATCGGTGCGCATCGCGAGGCGGGTGGGTTTCGAGATCCCCGTTGTTGAAAACCGCCAGGATGAAATACTCGATTCCCGGTTCCTTCACGTCGCTCCCCGGGATGATCCCCACGTAGGTGTCCAGTTGCTTGCGCATCTCCACGTGCGCGAAAGCAGCGCCGCCCGCCGGGCGGTAGTAAATCCGTACGAACCGCACCGGCGCCGGTGGATCCACGATTCTGGCTTCCAGGCGCAAGTCCTCGCCCGGCTTGGCCGTGGCCGGTGGGAAATGCTCGATGTAAGAATGCCCGGCCACCTCGGCGCGAACAAGCCCATTCGCAGCCAGAAACATTGCAAGCAAAAGCAGGAGAGAACTCCCGAGGTGTCGTCTCATAAGCTGCTGTCCTCTGTGTTACCGATGCTCACCCTGTTGCTTTGCGTCTTGTCGCTGCTTCCCCTCTGCTGCGAGGCAGTCCCTTTTCCGGAAACGTCAGTCGCACAACAACTGCTCACTGACACCGGAATTAGAGGGTGCACTTCCAGAGCGAAACCGCACCTACGGAAACGCTCCCTCTGCCGCACTGCGGACTCGCCCGACCCTCGCGCAGATCAACCACTGCGCCGCTACGGCCGCGGCTGACCCCGGCCGACCTGGGACAGTCAGAAGCCGGACAACCGGAGAAATTCGCTCTACCGAATCTTCAAAGCCGAG
>JAADFT010000348.1 GCA_013152765.1 Calditrichota bacterium
CTCGGCAAGGAACTTGCAACTTCGCTCGCCGTAACAGTTAACGATCTGTTTTTGCTTGCTCGGACCATGTGGTCCCAGAGCGCGGTTTCGCCGCGCCGGCGCGGGTAAGCCGAAAATGTCGACGCAGGAATTTTCGAACCAGTCTCCAACCCGAGTGAGAAGCACGGAAGGCAACGCTACGGATTCACGAGCTCGCAAACTTCCCGCCTGGCTACGTGAGCACCTGGGCACGGCCACGTCGACCGGTCGCCTTGGCGTTCTGTTCCTCCTGCTGGCGCTGGTTGTGCTCGGGAGCGCATTTCTGGACTACCTCACGGCGCGCCGCGAACTGACGCGGCAGTCCAAAGAACACGCGCTCGCCCTTGTGGCGGTGATTCAGCAAAGCGGCAGCAACGCGCTGATGGCCATGGCCGCGATGGAGAACCTGGTGCAGGAGCGGCTTTTCACTGTGGCGCGTTTCATCGGGCACCGTGTGTCCGAGCTGCCGCGGCCGGAAGCCCGCCGAACGCTCGGGACCATCGCAGCGAGAGAGTCGCTGGATGTCGTTGTGGTCTGGAAAGAGCAGAAGCCGTGGATCATCTGGCCGGACCACGTGCCCCCACAGTGGCTTCACCCCGACAGCGCCCTGGCTACCTGCTTCGCCGATCCTGCGTGCGTTTTGTCAGACGGCGTGCTGGGACCGGAGGGACCCTGGTACCGCGTTGCCCTGTCGGCGCCGGGAGGGTTGGTCGTCGCCATCGGTTACGACGCCCGGCGGTTGCTGGCTTTGCGGCGGGAAATCGGCGTTGGCAATCTGATTCGCAGCCTTGCCCAAATGGGCGACATCGAGTACATTGCCTTGCAGGACACCGTGGGCATTCTGGCGGCGACGCCGAACGTGCGCTCGCTTTCGCGGATTGTGGCTGACAGCCTGCTGCTTCATTCGCTTCGCACGGGCGATTCGGTTTGGCGCCAGGCGTGGTTCGCAGGCGAGAAGGTTTTCGAGGCGGTGCAACCCTTCAATCTTGGTGGCGGCGAACGTGGTTTGCTGCGCGTCGGCGTGAGTCGACATGCGCTGGAACTTGCTCAACGTCGCTTGCTTGTCCGGGTTGCGCTGTCGAGTTTGCTTCTGCTCTTCGCAGGGAGCGTTCTTTTTGCTTTTGTGTGGGCAAGTCAGCAGGCTGCAGAGACGCGCCGTGCGTACCACCGTGTGCAGTCGCTCAGTTCCGGGATCCTGGAACGGATGGCCGACGGCGTGCTCGCCGTTGATCGTCAGGGAACGGTACAGTGGATGAATGCGGCCGCGGCGCAAATCCTCGGTCAGACAGAAGGTGAAATTCAGGGTCTGGACGTTCGCTCTGTCGCTCCGGTGCTGGCCGAAATTTTGGATCGGGCTGTGAAGCAGGGGAAGCCCATCCCGGAGACGGAGCAAACATGCACGGTGGCTGGCAAGGAAAGGGTGCTGGCAGTGAGCGCATCGGTGCTGCTGGACGAGAACGGTGAAGTGGAAACCGCGTTTGCCGTGTTCCGAGACCTCACCGAGCGACGCCGCCTGGAAAAACGGCTCGCGCAGGAGCGGCGCCTTTCGGCCATGGGTGAGCTGGCTTCTGGAGTGGCGCACGAGATTCGAAATCCGCTCAACGCCATCGCCGTCATTGCCCAGCGTTTCGCGCGCGAGTTCGAACCGCGTGAAAGCGCCGACGAGTACCACAGGCTGGCGAAGACGGTGGTTTCCGAGACGAGGCGCATCAACGACATCATCCAGCAGTTTCTCAAATTCGCACGTCCTCCGAAGCTGAATTTGCGGGAGGCCGATCTGGCGACCATCGTTCGGGAAGTGGTGGACCTCTTTTCCAGTACCGCCAAAGAGAAGGGTGTAATTCTGGAATTGGAGGCTCCGCAGACGCTTTCGGGCAGGGTGGATCCGGAACAGCTCAAACAGGCGTTGGGTAATCTGGTTCAGAACGCCATCCAGGCCTGTTCGCCAGGCGACAGAGTGACGGTTCGACTTCGTCGGGAGGGGCAGGACATTGTGATTCAGGTGCAGGACACCGGACCGGGCATCCCGGAGAACGTTCGCCCCAAGATTTTCGACCTTTACTTCACCACAAGACCGGACGGCACCGGAATTGGACTCAGTCTTGTGCACCGAATTATTTCCGCGCACAGTGGAACGATCGAGCTGAGCACAGAAGAGGGCAAAGGGACCGAATTCGTTGTTCGAATTCCCGCTAACTCCGAGGTGAGCGACCATGCTTGACTACACCATCCTGGTTGTTGATGACGAGCCGACGCAGGTGGAGGCTCTGGCCGGGTTCCTGAAGAAACTCGGCTACCGCGTGCACAGAGCCAGCTCGGCCGAGGCGGCGCTGGAAACGGTCCGCACAGAGCCCGTGGACCTTGTGCTGACTGACATGCGCATGCCCGGCATGGACGGCGTGAGTTTGGTGCGGGAAATCAAACGCCTGAGCCCGGAGATCGACGTCATCGTGATGACCGCCTTCGGCAGCGTCGAGTCGGCGGTGGACGCCATGAAGAACGGCGCTCTCGACTACCTCAGCAAGCCGATCGACCTGGATCAGCTGGAAGTGGTCGTGGAGAAAGCGCGCGAGCGGCGACAGCTGATTTCGGAAAACCGCTGGTTGCGGGAGCAGCTTGCCGACGGCTACGGTTTCGGCGGCATTGTGTCGGTGAGCCCGGCCATGGACGAGGCTCTCAGCGTGGCGGCGCGCGCCGCAGTGAGCAAAGCTACGGTGCTCATTCTGGGCGAAAGCGGCACGGGCAAGGAGCTGGTCGCACGGGCAATTCACCAGGCCAGTCCGCGCAAGGGGGGTCCGTTCGTTGTGGTCAATTGCGCAGCACTTCCGGAGAGCCTGCTGGAGAGCGAACTTTTTGGCCACGAAAAGGGAGCTTTCACCGGGGCGGACCGGATGCGCAAAGGCCGCTTTGAGCTGGCGAACGGGGGGACGTTGTTCATCGACGAGGTCGGCGACCTGCCCCCGACCACACAGGTGAAACTCCTGCGTGTGTTGCAGGAAGGGGCGTTCGAGCGTGTGGGCGGCTCGGAGACAATTCACGTCGACGTGCGGATTGTGGCCGCCACCAACCGGGATCTGGACGCCATGGTCCGGGACGGCAGCTTCCGCGAGGACCTTTACTACCGGCTGAACGTGGTGCGCGTCTGGTTGCCACCCCTGCGCGAACGTCGAGAGGACATTCCGCCGCTCCTCGACCATTTTCTGCACCGCTACGCTCAGGAGAACAACAAGCAAATCGAGGGCTTTTCGAAAGAGGCGCTCGACCTGCTGCTCAAGTACGACTACCCGGGCAACGTGCGCGAATTACAGAACATTGTGGAGCAAGCCGTCGTGCTGGCCCGGGACCGACTCATCACAACCCGCGACCTGCCGGCGACCCTGCGGTCTCGAATGGCGGGGAAATCCGAGGAGACCGAAGGGAAGACATTCGCGGAGAAGGTTGCGGCTTTCGAAAAGAAGCTGATTCTGGAGGCTCTGAAGGAAGCCGGGGGTGTGCAAACGCGCGCCGCGGAACTGCTGGGGATGACGGAGCGCAACCTGCGCTACAAATTGAAGAAGTACGGCATCAAGGCGACTTAGGGAACGGGTTTCCCTTCAGATGGGAATCGGGACGCCCTGCGGCGTAAGCTACTTAGATTTGAAAAAGGGGGTGCGCCACTTGGATGTGGCTCTTGTCGGTGAGAACGAGCGAAAAGCTGGAAGTCAGCAGGCCCCAATCGATCCCCACCCGATTTCCAACATTTCTTGCTGATTCACAGGGGAAGAAGCGGACCGGATTCTGTCTGCGCCTGTACACAAGCTTAAACCAAAGAATCCTTTACGGG
>JAADFT010000349.1 GCA_013152765.1 Calditrichota bacterium
TGGACATGGCGAAGGCGCGGGGCGACTCCGAAGCGGTGACGCAGTACCTGCTCAACCTCGGGATGGCCTGCGCTGAAAAGGGTGACAACGTCCGCGCCGAAAGTGTGCTGCGAAAGGCTCTGCAGAGAGGGGTTCGCGACCCGTTCTACCTCGCCGTGGCGGCAAACAATCTCAGTTACCTCAACAACAGCGCAGGGCACTTCGCCGAAGCCGAGCGTTTCGCCCGGCAGGCTCTGGCGGCTCACGCGGAGACGAGGAGCCTGTTGCTGGCTGTGCACGCCAAGACCAACCTCGGTAAGGCACTGATTGGCCAGAAGCGTTTTGCGGAAGCTGCGCGGTTGCTGGAAGAAGTGGTGCGTCTGGCGCGCGAGAACCAGTTCGAACACGAACTGATGGAAGGTTTGTGGAATCTGGCAGCAGCGTACGAGGGGACTGGGCGTTACGCACAGGCCCTCCAGGCTTTGAGACGGTACAGCGACAGCCGTGACACACTTCTAACTCGAGAAAATGCCCGGCAGATCAACGAACTTCGGGTTAAGTACGAAACCGAGAAAAAGGAGCAAGAAATTGTCCTGCGGACGCAGCAGCTCCACATGGCCCGAATGAAGTTGCGTTTTGCGGTGGTCGTGGTTGCTCTTGCTCTTGGTTCTGCGCTGGTGGTTGCTAATCTCTACGTAAAACGGACGCTGGCCTACCGGGAACTGGTCAAGCGGAACCTGGAACTGGTGCGTTCGGAGCGGCGGATTTCGGACCTGGAAAAACACGCTGCCGAGCGCTCCGCGGCGACTTCGCGAGGCATGTCCGACAGAACACGGGCCAAGCTGATTCGAGAGCTGGACCGGGTGTTCCGCGAGGAGCGTGTGCACCTCAAGCCGGACCTGACGCTCGAAAAGCTGGCAGCCCGAATGGGAGTCAGCTCCCGCTACCTGTCGCAGGTGGTGCGGGAACATTACGGCACCAGTTTCCCGTCGCTTGTCAACAATCTGCGGATTTCCGAAGCTCGCCGAATGCTGGCGGACGAAAAATACCAGCACTACTCCATTGAGGGGATTGCGCGGACCGTCGGTTTCTCCTCCAAGTCCGCGTTCAACGTGGCGTTTAAGAAAATCACCGGAATTACGCCTTCTTTCTTCAGAAATTCGGTAGCTCAGCATCTCGACCAAACCTCAGAAGACTTTCCTGCCTGAGTTCTCACCTCGGTGCGTTCGCATTTCGGAAAAGCGAACGTGCACTTTTCTCGTGCTCCAGAAAATTGGACGTACATTCGCCGATGGAAAGAGCAGTAGCTCTTGAGAAAGCTACCTGCTTGGTCTTTGCAGGAGCCGCCTCGTGGCGGCGACGAGAAGGCGGGTGTTTCGTCGGGAGCAGGAGCTCCCTCCTACAAAGGCAAACGCCCCTGTAGGAACGGCCTCCTGGCCGCGACAGAAAGCGGGTGTTTCATCGGGAGCAGAAGCTCCCTCCTACAAACGGATTAACAACCGAATTCGACGGAGGATGGCCATGAAGACGAAATGGGTAGCGCTCGCATTGGCGTGCAGCCTCTTCGGGATGTCCGCTGCGCCGGTGGGCGTGCAGGCAAAGGAAACGACGTTTGAATATGAAGGTGACTGGTCGGATGAGTCCAACTGGAGCAACGGCCTTCCTGAAGATGGGGATGATGTGATCATCAATGCGGACTGTTATATCGACTTATGGGCATCGGTGCCTTCCCTCGGAACCTTGACCATCAACGCGCTGCTCGACAACACGTCCTTCGATCCTAAAAACTTTTACATCGACTACACTCTGAACATCAACTCCGGCGGTGAATTCCGCTGCGATGGAGACCTGACCGTCTACGAACAAATGTGGATCAACGCCGGAGGCGCGGGCACTTTTAGCGGCGACGTGGAGGTAGGTGATGGCGACCTGAATGACCTCCTGTGCATAGAGGACGACGCCACCTTCAACGGGTCCGTTGACGTTAATGGTGGAGACAATGGCGGTCTGTTTTTCGGCAGCAGTGATCCGCCCGGGGGAGACTTCTTCACTGCCACCTTCAATGGCCCGGTAAGCGTGAGCGGCGACATGGACGTGGGCGATGAATACGGCGTCGCGACAGTGGTCTTCAACAACACGCTGAATGTCATCGGCGACATAACCGTGTACGATAACCTGACCATCAAGAAACACATGGAGTGCAGCAGCCTTGACATCCAGGATTACGGTACCTTCCACACTTATGCCGGGTTTTCGTGCTGGGACCTCAACGTCGACGGGGCTTTTTACTCCTACGCGGACTCTGTATTTGTGGTCGAGTCTCAGCTCGGCATGGGCGGGACGTTTCAGGTCTCCAAGGGCACCTTCAAAATGAACCCGACGAGGGTCAGCTTGGCTAAAATCATCCCATACCAGAACTGCTACCTGAACAACCTCATCATCAGCGGGAACAAGCCCACGGAGCTCGCCCAGTGGGCGGGACTGAACGAACCTCTCGACATCAACGGCGACCTCACCATTGAATCGGGCAAGACTTTCGACGTCAATCAGTGGACCATTCAGTTGGCCGGCAATTTCAACTGCAGCGGGACGTACGAGTATGACGCCGGCGAGACGCCGACTTTCACCTTCGACGGCAGCGGTACCCAGACCCTCACCGGAAACGTCGGTTTCTACCACCTCAACATCGCCAGCGGAAGTACCGTGAACACCGGAAGCTACACCCCCACCGTGGCACCCTCCAGCCTCACCGAAAGTGGCTACTTAGTGGGACAGATCGCCTGTACCCAAACCATTAGCAGCGACAACGCGCACTCCGTGGGCAACCTCGGATGCCAGATCAGCAACGGCTCTGATCTTGGGAGCGTCACGGTTACCCGACACACTGGGAGCGCTCACTCCGAAGCCAAGCATTCGCTGACTCGCTGGTACAACATCAACGCTGCGACTGCTGACAGCAGCGTAACGCTGCGCCTCGAGTACCGGGACAGCGAACTGAACGGAAACACGGAGTCGAACCTGAACATCTGGCGTTACTCGGGAGGAAGCTGGAAGAAGTACGAAGCGACAAGTCGCGATCCCAGCAGCAACTACGTGGAGGCGACGGTGGAAATCCCGGCGGGGAATTCCGACTGGGTGCTTTCGGATGCTCAGGACGATCAGAGCCTGCCAGTCAGTTTCGTGGCTGCTGCTGCGGAGTACGTCAAGGACGGTTTTGTGCGGCTGACGTGGCGCGTCGCTTCCGAAGTTAACAACCGTGGATTCGAGGTGTACCGACGTTCGGAAACGGAAAGCACGTTTGAGCGGATTGCCTTCGTGGAGGGACGCGGGACGGAGTCGACTGAGTACACGTACGCGTTTGACGACGCTGACGTCAGGTCGGGTGTGACCTACCACTACCGTCTCTACAGCGTCAGTTTGGGAGGGGAACGGGAACTGCTGGTCGAAGATCTGGAAGTTTACGCAGGGATGGAAGGAGAGCTGCCTCGGGAGTTCGCGCTGTTGCAGAATTTCCCGAATCCCTTCAACCGCGGCACGCAAATTCGATTTCGGTTGCCACAGGCCTGCCACGTGAGCTTGCGGATCTACAACCAGACAGGGCGGCTGGTCCGCACGGTTGTCTCAGGCACACTTGATGTTGGGGAACACCGGTTGGTCTGGGATGGCCTGGACGATTTTGGCATGCCATTGCCAAGCGGTGTGTACGTGGCCAGGCTCACGGCCGGGGCCAACCGTGAAGCGAAGAAAATGCTGCTGTTGCGTTGAGCGTGTGGTTTCCGCTCCGAAGGTTGGGACCTAAAAGATTGGCTGAACCTCGGATGGTTGTCCAGTGTGAGGCGAGCAAGGGATTCTGACCCAG
>JAADFT010000350.1 GCA_013152765.1 Calditrichota bacterium
TTTAGATTCAATGTCAAGTAAAAATGTAATTTCCCGTACGCAATTCCTACCGAGTTCTGGAAAATCCTGGCAATGCCTTCTCTTACCCCTCCGCCTCCGGCTCCGCACCCACCTGCCGGGCCAGGTTCAGGACCGCGTCGATGATCCGCACCTGCAGGTCGGCGCGCCAGGTGCTGGGGAGATCGTAGACCATCTGCGAAGTTGCGCCTTCGTAGCCGCCTTCGCGGAGAACGCGGGCTGAGGGAATGTAAGCCATCACGTCGTTGCTGTAACCGAACACGAACGTCCGTTGCCCCAGAATCCATTTGAGCTCCAAGGCGTAGTCGATCACTGGCTCCCCGCCGAGCGCCACTAGCAACTGATCTCCCAGGCGCCACACCTGCACCGGGTAGGGGTAGGTCCGCGGGAATGATTCGCCCCGCTCGTAACGCCGCAGCATTCTCTCCGCCCAGCCCTTCTGCCAGTCCTCCTCCGCATCTCGCGCCAGTCTGCGCAACGCCTCCTGGCTCGGCGGAGGGTCAAAAGCCAGATCGACCTCCCGGTAAGCGGTCCGCAACAGCGGTTTCAGCCGGTGCATTGGTTCCTCCAGCACACGCTGTACAGCCACGGCAAGCTCTCGCCCGTACTGCCGGGCGAGGGGCACGGAGCGCCTGGGCAAGGGATTCTGGTCACCCGCACAACCCTGAACGAAAAGCGCCGTCGCGCCGGGGAAAGCTTTTTCGAGCGCAATCTGGGCAAAGCCCGGGTAGTCGCCGCACCACTCGTAGCCGTTCAGAACCGTGGCGTGGCACGCGTACCCGAACACCAAGGCACGCACCGCTCCATCGGCACCGCGCACCTGAAGCACGGGCACGTCGGGCTGCACTGGACCGTACAGGCGATCCTGGACAGCCAGCGGCGCAAGGCGTCCATTGGCCCGCCGGTTCACCTGGAACCGCACCACACCGTTTCCAGCCCACAGCTCAGCGGGAGCAAGTTTCTGGAGGGCCTTCCCGACTACCTGCACAACCTGCTCCTCCAGCCACGCCGTGTAGCGCTTAATCGCCTCCTTTTGCCAGTCGCTCAGCTTGTAAATGCCACCTGCCTTCCAGGGCGGGCCCCGAGTGCGTGTGCGAACTGCTCAGCAAAATCTGAGCGCGGGAGAGTCCGTAGCGCCTTTGGCAGCGGTCACGAATGGTGTCGGACACGGCTTTTGGGAAGCCAATCAGGTCCGTGGAGATCAACACAGCGCGGTGTCCAAGACTGTCCTCCAGGGCCAGGGCTTTCACCCAGAGCCGCGTTAACGTGCCCGTGGCCGCGTGCGTACGCATCGCGTAACCGGCCAGCCACAGCGTGTCCTGCGGCGTGATGTCGACCCGAGCCACTCCGGCACGCCAACCTCTTTCAGAAGCCACCGCGGGGAAATCGAACAGGCAGACGAAGACAAGAACTGCTCCAACCACGATCAGCGTTAGCCGCCGCATTCGCGTTCTCCTTCCAGGTTTCGCACCTTCCACCTCACGTGCGCCTCCCAAGGTGTCTCACGAACAAACCGCCGCGCTCTCGAGCGCCGCCTTTTTCTAAAGTCTCACCGCTCCGGAAACCGTTCAACGAAAAATCAGCAAGTTCAGACACCGATTTCTCAAATCGAGCGCGCCAGCTGCCGATTGCCTTCTGCCGACCACCTAGTTCTCACTCCCAAACAGTCACCGCGTACATCGGATCCCACGGCGGCAGCACGGTCGGCTTTGTTTTCAGAACGTCGAGCACGCGCTCTGGCAGGTAGTCTTTGTGAATGATGGCAGCGTACACGTACTCGTCGAACCAGCGGTCATCCATCCTCAAAAAGCCTTTGTCCCCCACTTTCGTGCCCCAACTGTTCTCCACCAGCCACTTCACGGGCTTGCCGCCCAGGGTGTCTACACCCACAAAGACCATCGCGTGGGTGGGCACGCTGTCGTGGTACTGGATTCGCTGGGCCTTGGTCATGCTGAAATCCACGCCAAGCAGGGCCTGGTAGTCGTAGATTCCTGGCGACATGATGCCACGCTTGGTGTAGTCCTCCTGTCCCACATCGCAACCGAACCACACAGGCCGGTCATCCAGGATCATCTTCAGCGTGCATTCCTTCAGAACCTCGCCGCTGACGTTAACAAACGTCATGTTCGGCCGGTCGTACAAATCCCGGTCAAACGTGATCTGGTACAGCCTGTCGTAGGGACGGGTTGGGCAGTTGATCAGGTACACGTAGTCGTTCAGATTGAAATTGACGACCTCTTTGTAGAATTGCTGTGGCGTGTAAGTCTTCAGTTCGGAGAGATTTCCGTCCTTGTCCTTGTACCGCCACTGGAATTGTGTTGGCGGCACACCCATGCAAATCGCCAAAACCCGGTAGACGTCTTTGAGCATGGCCTCTTTGGCGGTTCTCAAATCTGAGAGACTTTTGCCCTCTCTGGCCATCTGGCGGAGCCTGGCAGCATCCCGGCGCAGGAGCTTGGCCAGAAGCTGATTCATCGTCCCCGTGTTGGAGGTGTGGCGCGACTCAGGCATGACCTCTTTCGGCACCAGGCCGTACTTGTGCACCAGATCCACCACCATGTTCCACTGGCCTCCATCCGGGATCGGGTGTTTCAGAAGCCACTCTACCTCGCGGTCCTGCACGTCCCGGTCGCGGCGCTCGATGATCGACTCCAGAAACAGATTGGCCTTCTCCAGTTTGTCCCAGAAAAACAGGTAGCTTTCTGAGAACTCGAAATTGTCCAGATTCAGTTTCTTGGCGACGTCGTGCCGGATCACGTTCAGTCCGGCGAAAAGCCAGCACCGTCCGCTGCGCGCCTGGTTTGTGATGCCGTGTGTCTTGATGACGTGCGCGAAGAGGGTGTCGCGCGGCGCCAGGAGCTGCCGGTTGATGGCCAGAGAACGCAGGTCGTTCGCCGTTACCGCGTTTAGAATCGCTCGCGTGGGAGCGTCCAGCCTGAACGATGCTCGCAATTCACGAAGCGTCGAAGGGCTAAGACCGCCAGTTTTGTTGCCTGAACCAGCGAAAACCTGAGACCAAACGAGGACAAGAGCAATTCCCGCGAGAGAACGAGCCATTCTTTTGCACATCGTTTCCTCCAAACCGATTCAGATCACTCAACCAATCTGCAAACCTGCCTTGCCCGGGAAGCCCGCACGGTCCTGAGCTCCCCAGCACGTAAGCGAGAACATCAGCCCCTCCGGGATTAGTGTCCCGTTGTAACGACGCTCCCGAACGCTTTGCGCCGAACTACGGTAGCCAGGCCTCACGCCCGAGCAAGTTCCTCGGCGTTTTCGCGGATCTTACGAATCGCTCTCGCGATGTCGTCCATGTCCTGTCGCGTGCCCAGCAGCACGAACTGCGGCAGCCACACGGCTTCGTCGCAAAGCCGGTCGTTCGCGGGACAGGCGTTGCGTTCCACGTAGGCGTCAAAATCCAGCTCCTCAGGCCGGTAGATGGCCCGAAACACGCGCGACGAGAAGGCATCGCGGAGGTAGGGCATTTTGTTCAGCGGACGGTAACCGCCGTAGCAGGGGATGCCCTCGGCTTGAAGCGCCTGGAGGAAGCGGTCCCTCGACAGGCCGCCGAAATTCTCGCTGTCCAGTCGGAACGGGAAGAGATGAAAAGCAGCCAGGGTCACGCCGTCGTAGAGCCGGTACGGTCGAATGCCCGGGATGTCCTGAATCTGCGATTTCAGGTACTCCGCGTTGCGGTGGCGTAGCTTGGTCTCGCGCTCCAGCCGTTTCAGTTGCGCCAGCCCGATGGCAGCCTGGTACTCCGTGGTGCGGCATTTCGTACCCAGGATCACGTAGTCGCCAGACACGTCGCCGACCATGGTGCCGTACGGTCGCCCGAAATTGTGAAACGAAAATGCGCGGTCCATGAGAGCGTCGTCGTCGCTCACCAGGGCACCGCCTTCGCCGATGGGCAGGTTCTTGCTGTTCTGGAAACTGAAGGCGCCGAAATCCCCGAACGTACCCAGCTTTTTGCCGCGGTATTCGGCGAAGTGAGCCTGGCAGGCATCCTCAACGACCTTGAGCCCGTGCTTGCGCGCCACTGACATGATGGCGTCCATGTCGCACGGAAGCCCGAGGATGTGCACGGGCAGAATGGCTTTTGTGCGGGGGGTAATCTTCTCTTCCAGCTTGGCGGGATCAATCTGGAATGTGTCCGGGTCCACATCCACGAACACAGGCATGGCCTGGTTCAGCAGAATCGCGTCGATGGTGGCGATGAACGTGTACGGTGTGGTCAGTACTTCGTCACCGGGACCGATGTCCAGAACCCGAAGTGCGGTGATCAGCGCGTGGGTCCCGTTGGTCGTGGCCAAACATCGTTTGGCGCCGAGCGCCGCCGCCCATTTCCGCTCGAATTCCGCAACCACGTCCTTCCGCGACCACACGCCGCTCCGGAGGACTTCAATCACCCGTGGCTCGTCCGTCTTCGGGTCCCAGCGAGGCCAGCGTGGCCAAGGCTTCGTCCGTACCGGAGCTCCCCCAAGCAACGCAGGCTTCGACGCGTCTCCCTTTGCACTGCCTCTACCGAGCGAGGGCAGACCGCCAAAAAGCGACGCGCCGGCCACGCCCGCTGCTGTGTCGCGGACGAACTGCCGGCGCGTCCAGTTCCGCCGTTTCATGACTGCCTCCACAGGCAAGGTTATCTACCTTTTTGACCGTGCGAAAATTGAGGAATTTCGTCGTCGAAGTCAACGACAAAATTGCTCCTCGCATTTCTCGATTCCTGTGGAGAGGTACGACTTTTCGAACCGCAGGGGAGACACAGTGAT
>JAADFT010000351.1 GCA_013152765.1 Calditrichota bacterium
AGCAGTCCCGCGACCGCGTGTTTGCGGAAAGGCGTCTGGAAATCCATCCCTTCCACCACGCGTTCCCGGAGCCGGACAAACGACACCTGCTTCCCGTCCCCCGTTACCAAACGGAAATCGCGGTAGCGGTCGTCCTGTCCGTCGAACCAGAGTTCCACTTCCACCCACTCGTCGCGCGGGAACTCGGCCGGGTTGAAAATCAGAAATGGTGTGGCGTCCTCGCGTCGCAGTTCCAGACGCCAGCCCACGTACCGCAGTCCGTCCTTCAGTACCTGGTTCGCGACTTCGCGCACCTGCTCGTAAACGTGCTCGTTGTTGCGGTGCACCTGGTCCACGCTGCAGCCGCAAATGTCGTCGTGCGGGTGGTTCTTCAGCAGCTCCTTCCAGGCGTACGAGACGAAACGGTCCCACTTCCGCCATCCGCCAACGGCCGTAGCCAGGGCAACCACCGGCTCAACGTAACGCTCCAGAGCCGTTTGCAGCTCGAAATTCGCCTGCTTGAGGTAGACCCTGGACGAGTACACACCCTGCAGAATCACGCTGTGCTTGCCGGAGTTGAATTCGCCCTGGTACGTCTTGAGGAGTGGAAAGATTTCCGTCCGGGATTCCAGGAGGCGGAAGTAGTCTTCGAACGTCCCGTGCACAATCTGCAGCTCGGGGTGCCGACGGCGCAGCGCTTCCAGCAGGTCAGGCAACTCAGGCTGGGGCGGAACGTGGTCGACACCGTTCATCAGGAGGTACACACCAGCTCGACCGTAGCGACGCAGCACGTCAAGACGCTCGCGCAGACGTTTGTCGGCCTCCTCCACCGACGGCGCGTAGCCGGTCGTGTCGCCCCAAATGAACGGGTACCCTAACTTCGAAAAGTTACCGTAACCCTGAGGCAGCCAGGCAGTAAGCACCCGGGAGCCGTCGAGCCCTTCCCACCAGAACTCGGAACCAAGGTCCTCGGCTTCCTCACCCATTCCGCGCCACATCACTGCATGCCGAATCCCAAAGCGGGCCAGGATTTGCGGGAGCTGTGCCGGGTGACCGAAGGCGTCCGGCACGTAGCCAACCCACAGCGGCGGACCAAACGGCCGGGCCGTTTCGCAGCCAAAATGCAGATTTCGCACCAGCGACTCGCCACTTACCAGGAACTCGTCGGGAAGCACGTACCAGGGACCGAAGCGGATGCGGCCTTTGCGCCCCAGCTCCGCCAGTGGGCTCTGCAACTCCGGAGCCACCTCGAGTGCGTCTTCGAGCACCACCGCCTGTCCGTCGAAGACAAAAGTCCGGTAGTCAGGTCGCTCGTTCAGGGTTTCCACCAGTTGTTCGAACGTCCGCACCAGGTGGTAGCGGAATTCCTGGAACGGCTGGTACCACTCGCGGTCCCAGTGTGTCTCGCTCACAACAACGGCGATTTCAGAATTCGGCTTCATCAAGACTCTCCGGTCGTTGTTCGTGACAGTGACCAGTCGGCAGTAAGCAGTTGGCAGTAAGCAGTAAGCAGTTGGCAGTCAGCAGTCGGCAGTCAGCAGCGGGCTGTCTGCGCGACGAAACTGCCGCCGACGCTGGACGCCAGGCAATTCAAGGCTCGTCCGTCTCGCCCGAAATCTTGGTCTCTGCAGTTTCGTTACCTTCGGTAAAACGTTCTTCCGCGTCGTGCCAGGTGCCCCGCGACTCGCTAAGGGGGATGATCCGCACGACGCGCTCGAGTGGTGGGTAAGTGCCGTACTTCCACAGGATGTACTGCCGACGCAGTTTTTCTACCTGAGCAACCCGGGCCGCCACCGTCCGGCGACGCCAGTAGCGCACGTCGCGGTCGGGCTCAGAAAGCGGTTTCTTCCGCACTACGGGCGCGATTTCCCGACGTTTCCGCACAGGCACTCCCTTTGAGATTCGACTACAGAAGCCCCAGGTTCTCAAGATCAGCCAGGTCCTGGGATCTGGCGGAGGCTTTCTTGATCCGCCTCAGACACTCACGTCCGACAAAAGCAACTGTGACGCCGTCCAGTTCCTTCTCGACCCGCTGAGGGTAACACTCACCGAAAGATGCTCCCGAGACACCCGTCAAAATGTCGATTCGGTTCGGAGGAAGTCCAAGCTGGATGATTTGATCGCGCTGAAGGAAGTCCGAATCCGTCAGATCCGGTGAGCCAAAGTCACACTCTCCCAGGACGGCGGCCACTTTTCGAGCGTTTTCCGGTGTCCGCTCGATCCAGATGTCGATGTCGCCCGTGTTGCGCGGGTAGCCGTGCACAGCCACCGCGAACGCCCCCACCACGAGGTAGCGAACGCCGTGCTGGTTGAGCAGGTTTAGAAAATCACGAAAATCGTCGCTCAGCATTCCACTCTGCCTCTGAGGCTCAGCGCAGACACGTCTGGGCGCGGCCGCCGTCGATGCTGATCGTGTCGCCGGTGATCCAGTCTGCGTGCGGCGAAGCGAGGAACAGAATCAGGTCCGCCACCTCTTCCGGGCGTCCCACCCGGCCCAGCGGGTGAGTCGTCTTGCTGCGTTCCAGGAATTCGCGGTACGCCTCTTCGGTCATTCCGCCACGGCGGTGGAGTTCCGTAACCACAACGCCCGGATTGACGGCGTTGACGCGCACGCCTTTCGGTGCCAGCTCGAGGGCCGCCGCGCGCGTCAGATGATCTACAGCCGCCTTGCTGGCGCAGTAAGCAAGCACGTTCGGGAAAGCACGCAGGCCTGTCACGCTCGACACGTTGACAACGTTTCCCTTGCGCTCGACAAGGTAAGGCACACAAAGGTGCATCAGGTAAAAGACCGCCCGCGTGTTGATGTTGAACATCCTGTCCCACTCTTCGAGTGTGGTGTTCTCGATCGTGCCGCTGGCGATGATGCCTGCTGCGTTGACGAGCACGTCAATGCCGCCCCATTTCTCGACAGTGGCCTGGACGGCTTTCTCCGCCTGTTCTGGCACCGTTACATCGGTAGGCAGGACCAGTGCTTCCCCACCCGCCTCACGCACCTGGAGGGCAGTTTCTTCCAATCGCTCACGGTTCCGGGCCAGCAGAGCAACCTTCATCCCCTCTCGACCGAAAGCCACTGCCGTCGCCCGTCCGATGCCACTGCTTGCCCCCGTGACCAGACCCACTTTGCCGCGCAGACCAAGATCTTTCACGGAACCTCCTGCGTTTGGGAAACTGAAAGATCGTACCCACTGAAAGCCTGTGAAAAAGAGAAGTCAAGCAACGCAGGGAACGCACGGCCTCCAGCAAAAGTTGTCGGAAGCCGGTTTCGGACCCGGCGTTTCTTCAGGGCCAGCAACACCCAAACCCGCATGAGCGACAAGTGCAGGCATCCAACGATGCTGCCATGTTTCTCGGGCTCAATCCACTTCACCAAACGAGATCAAACGATTTCATGCAACCTGCCCACCTGCTCGCGACGAGACGGTGGCAGACGTTCCAGCAAAACTCCCCCCGCGTTCTCTGCACCCCTGCGGCTTTACCGCCTGTGAAGTTTTTTTCAAAGGTCCCCTAAGCCTGCGCCGTCATTCTTGCAGGAATGAGGCAAGAAGCGCAAAGTGATTTTTTCGCCCGGGATCAAATGCCCGGGCTACTTTGAAGCGCCGCCCGCTGAAGCGGACTCAACCCAAAGAGAAATTACGACATTCCGGTGTAGCAGAACAAGAGTAGCTGAGACGACCACTGAAAGGTGCGGTACCCTGAAATCATTTTGAACAAAAACGACCTTTCACCAAGTAGCTAAAATTGAAGGACTTGGCAGCCATCTTTGGAAATTCCAACAGGAAATGTTGGAATTTCCAACAGCAGCTGTTCGAATTTCACGGAAGAGAGGGGA
>JAADFT010000352.1 GCA_013152765.1 Calditrichota bacterium
AAGGACGGGGACAACCACAACGGCCAGAAGAACGATCAAAGGCGTCGAAGCCAGCAAGATTCGACGAGCTCTGGAGGAACGCACGAAGTAGAACGCCATTCCGGCGAGCAGCCCCAGGTAGGCTGCTCTCGTGTAGGTGAAGTAGATGCCCACAACTGCCAGTCCCGCTGCGGCCGAGAAAAGCGACCGCAAGGCACCCCTTACGTGCAACGCCGCGTACAGATTGAGTATGAACAGCATCCCCAACAGTGTGCCGTTGGCGGCGGCCTGCAGCAACGGACCGCGCGCACGGCCAAAATGCGTGCCGATGTTCGGGTTCATGATGTAGCGAGGAAAAACAAAGGCGTTGAGCTTGTAATTCTCGCAAATCGCGGTGAAACCCAGGTAAATCGCCATCAGACTTGCCGCGACCAGGAGCCGCCGAAACTGGTCCTCGTTGCGAGTGAGAAACCGCGCCACCACGAACAGCGTCAACGGGATGAAGTGGCGACCCAGAAAATCTCCCACAGCGTCGCGGTCAGAGAGAGCACCCACGCGCGCCATCGAGTAGACCGTCACGGCCAGGAAAACAAGCATGGCCGCCTCAACGGCTCCCGGTCGGAAACCTTCGTCGCGCCGCAAGGCCCAGCTTACGAACACGATGCCGAGCAGGGCCAGCCAGATGAGCCGGTCCGGCCCGATGTTGGGCATCCCGGGAAACTGCAGGAAGCTCCATCCCCGGTAGAACGGGAAGACCAGCAACCACGCCACCAGGCCGAGCGACAGGTCGACATGCAGGAAGAGCGCAGCCAGCCCGCCAACGGCCACGAGAGCCGCCAGGCCCAGCACTGCGGCGGACGGAAACGGTCCGAAAATCGTGAGTACCGCCAGCCCAGCCACCGGGAGCAAGATCCAGGTGCTCGAAGGCCTGCGCGAAAGATCCTGTACCAGTGCGTTGCGCATGGTCAGCTCGGCCGCCCCTGCTGTTCCGTCACTTCGTCCAGTAACCGGGCAAACTGCCGCACGCGGTTCTTCACACTCCACTCTTTCAGCATGACCGGATCCGGCGTCACGTCTACGTCCCCGCGCTCGTAGCGCCGGAATGCAGCCAGAATCGACTCCGCAACCGCCTCGACGTCGTCAGGCCGCGCTGCACTGCCCACGCCGCTCCGCCTGACCACATCTCGAGCCTCACCGTCTTCGCTGATCAGAAGCACCGGCCGCTTGCGGCTGATGTACTCCACCAGCCGGTAAGGAATCCAGCCGTCCGCAAACGGTCCCTTCGGCACCGGGCAAACCAGCAACGCACTCTCGGCCTGCGCTCTGGCAGCCTCGTACTTGTTTTTGAACGGCTCCACACGAACGAAAGGCTGAAGCCGCTGAGGCAGACGCCAGATCTCGGGGTCGTCGGCATGCCCCATGAACAGCACCTCGAGTTTCTTCTGCATACGAGGTTCAAGGCGCAGGGCCAAATCCACGCCCCGCAGCAGCGGTCGCACCGTGCCTGGGTAGATTCTGCCCGTAATCGAAAGCCGAAAACGCCCGTTCGGCCGCAGATTTTGCACTGCCTTCGCCAGCCACGGCTCGTACCCGTTCGGGATCGCCGCCACCTTGGCCTCTGCGCCGTCCGGGAGAATCGGAATCATGTTGGCGCGGCTGGCGTTACTGGTTGTTACCAGCTTCGCGGCCCTCCGAAGCACGCGACGCTCGAGTTTTTGCTCAACAGCCATTCGGCGAGGCAAGTCGCGTCTGGCGGTAGCCGTGTTGCGCGTCCAGAGGTCCCGAAAATCCACGACCCACGGCACAGCCGGATGAAAACCGTTGAAAGCCAGTCCGATCAGGTGGACCGAGTGCGGTGGCGACGTGGTAACCACAGCGTCAAAACCGAGTGCGCTGTGCAGACGCAGGGCAGCAGCCACACCGAAAGGAACCCAGCCGATCCGCTTGTCCGGCAAGTAGATCCAGTCGTAAGCAAACCTGTTGAGCCGATTCAGAAACCCGATCCCATCTTTCTCCCCCTCCCCCTCGTGTTTTGACTTTCCTCCCTTGAGCCTTCGGGCCAAACGCGGCAGCTCCAGTGAGAAGCTTCGCACCACACGAACACCGGGACGTAACTCTTCCAGCGTACGGGGGTCGACTGCAACCTGGTCCGGCTTCCGAACAGTCAGGACAGTCGGCTCCCAACCAAAATCCGGAAGGTAGTTCGCAAGCGCCAGCGGCCTTCGCGAACCGACCTCTGCATTCGGAGGAAAATGGTAAGTGACGATCAAGACGCGCTTCATGAGCCCTCTGCCTTTCGTGAGTTAGCCGCGTTCCCTAAAGGATCCTGTACAACCAGCCGGGCAGCGGGAACGTGCGTCGATTCAAAACCGTGGTTACAAGCTCAACTCCCGCTTCCTGAAGCACTTCGAGCGCCTTGCGCGCCACCTCCCGGCGTGTTTCGTGGGCCTTCACCACAAGCACAGCGTCGGTCACAAACGGACCCAGCACCTTCGCAGCTGGCGATTTCAGTACCGCAGGCACGTCGAACAGGATGAATTCGTACTTCTGGCTCCAGAGAAGAAGCAGCTCCTCCAAACCGGCGTCGGTAGGACCCTCGTGCTGCCGCAGAATTCCCGGCAGGAGAACATCCAGGCCCGCAACCGAGGTGGAGTGGATCACCTCCAGTGCGTTGGCGCGCCCGTACTGCACGTCCACGAGACCGGGCTCCGACTTCAAACCGTAGCGAAGGCCAAGGTTACCGCCAGAGACGTTGGCGTCCACCAGCAAAACCCGGTGACCGCCGGTGGCCAGGCATTCCGCCGCAAGTTGCGACACAGTGGTGGCGCCCTCGCCGCCTGCCGGACCTGTGATGAGGGTAGCAAAGTGCCCCGTCTTCTCCTTTCTTGCCACCAGAGTCGCGGCCAGGCGGCGCCCCCCGTCCTCCAGCTCCGGAGCCCAGGGTTTCACGCGGGGGGCGCGCCGGTGGCCGTGCTCAGGAGGAGGCGATGCGAGAAGTTCAGGAGCATCGGGCACGCGCGAGTCTTGCTCCAGCTCGTAGTAGTTCGACAGAAAATCAAAGTCCACCAGCCTGGCGCCGGTCCACGAAGTCCTCGTTTCTGCGTCCGTTCGGCTCACAGCCCGCTCTTTCGCTTCTGCCACCAGTTGTTCCTCAGCGATTGTGTTCTGCACTGCAAATCCTCCGCGTTCCCGCGTGTTCAGCGCGTCACGTTCGGCACGTCAGGGATCGAAATCGGGTCACCGCCCCCGAGTGAGCCAGCTTCGTTCGGGGTCTTGAAAGTCGGGTCCATCCGGTGCGCTACTAAGGCCAGCGACAGACTACCTACCAGGGCAAACAGAAATCCCAGGACCAGGTTGCGCGCCTTGCGAGGGCCGCTGGGTTCAGCAGGCACACGCGCCGGATCGACGATGGCTACGTTAGCAACGCGTGGGTCGCTGGCCTCCGTGATGCGCGCTTCTTCGTAGCGCTGCATCAAGAGCGAGTAGATTCGGCGTGTCTCATCGATGGCAAGCTGCAGCCCGGCGATTACCCTCTCCTTGTCCGGCAGCTCCTTGATCTTCGCGCTCAGGTACTTGAGCGTGGTTTTCAGGGCGTCTTCTTCGGCCTTCAAGGCCCGCAGGCTGCCCTCTTCGAGCTGGATCAGCTCGGCAACCTGTTTGTGAAGCTCTTCCTGCGTCTCTCGAATTTCCTTTTCCACCAGTCTGACCTGGGGGTAAGTGGGCTTGTAACGGCGCAGAAGATCGTCGCGCCGCAACCGCAGGTCGACCAGACGCTGTCTGAGCTGCATGACCAGCGGGTAGTCGGCCACTTCGCGGCCGGGCA
>JAADFT010000353.1 GCA_013152765.1 Calditrichota bacterium
CCGTCGCTCGCCAGCACCCCGGATCGATCGGCCTCAAATGCGCTCACTACGAGGGCCTCGTCTGCGATGTGTTTCCTTTCGTCTGGCAGGCAGGCGGAGACGTGTTACGGCCGAACACCCCCGAAGTCCTCCAGGCCATGCGGTTTCTGGTGCAGCTCGCGCGCAGTTTTAACCCGGCTGTCCAGTCCTACAAGGAAAACTCGATTCTGCAGGCACAGGAGCACGCCGAAATCCTGCTGCACCCCAACTGGCCATTTGCCGTTCCGCTTCTCAGAGCGAAAGGCCTGCTGCCCGGCCGCATTCGCACCGCCCCACTGCCGCGCGGTCCGGCTGGCAGCGCAACCGTGCTCGGCGGGGGCTACTTAGGCGTTCCGCGAACCGCTCCGCACCCCGAGCTGAGCGCGCGTCTGTTGCGTTTTCTGACCTCTCGAGACGTCCAGCACCGGCTCCTGCAGTCGCTTGGCTGGTTCCCGATTCGCGAGGATGCCTGGGGCGAACTGCCCGACTCCACCCGGCGCGCTTACAGCGGCTTTCTCGCGATGCGCTCCGCCGTCCGAGCGCGTCCTGCCATCCCGGAATACCCGAAAATCAGCCAGATCTGGCAGGACGGGATCCTTGAAATTCTGTTTGCGCACAAGGACCCCGCCACAGTGCTCAAGAGCATGCAGGAGAGAATCGACGCGGTTCTGAGCCGCCGCGAATCATGAGCTTCCGCAGCAGATTTCGACTCACGGCCTGGCTTCTTGCGCTTCCGGCGCTCATCGTGCTGGCACTGCAACTGGTGCCCCTTGCCAGCGCTTTTCGGACGGCGCTCACGAACGAGCACGGCCAGTTTACTCTGCAGCATGTCGTCCAGGTCTACCACGACCCGCTGTTCCTCCGGGCCGTGCGGTTCAACCTGCTGATTCCGCTCGCAAGTGTGGCCATCGAAGCCGTGGCTGGAGTCGGGATGGCCCTGTGGTTCCACGAGCTGCGCCGGGGCAAATCTCTCTGGCGCACGGTTGCGCTGGTTCCGTTCGCACTGCCGGAAATCGTGTACCTGCTGACCATGAAACTCGTTTTCCGCCAGCACGGCTACCTCAACAGCTTGATCGTTTCGCTTGCCGGGAACAACGCCGCAATCGGCTGGCTGAGTCCAGGTTCGCCCCTCGCTGTCGCTGTCCTGATCGCTGTGGATGCCTGGCGTGTCACGCCCCTGGTTTTCCTGATTGTGCTGGCTGCTCTCGAGCAAATGCCCGAGAGCTACCTGGACGCCGCCCGTGTGGACGGGGCAAGTCGCTGGCAACTCATTTGGCTCGTGCAAATCCCGCTCGTTTTGCCGGCTCTGCTGGTGGCCCTGGCCATCCGGGCCGTGGACGCCTTTCGGATCTTCGCAACACCGCTGGTGCTGGTGGGTGTGCAGCAGGTACCGGTGCTGACGTCGGTCGCGTACCACTACAAAGTGGAAGCCAACGATCCCGCGGCGGCAAACGTTGCAGCGTTGACCTTGGCGGTAGCCTTGCTTTTGGGAACCGCCCTCGCACTCGGTCTGGCCCGGCGGCACACGGCACAAGGAAGCTGAAACTGGATGGAGCAGGCCTCTGGTGCGGCTCGAGACCTTGCGCCAGGGGCGACGTGCTGTCGCGCTGAATTTTGGCGCCATTAGTCATTTGCTCAAGCTGTACGGCTCTGGCGGGCCCGCTCCCCGGGTGGCAGGGAGATTTGCAGAGCTCGCCGTGCCGTTTCTGTTGTTCAGACAAACCGAAGGAACGCAATCGGCACAAGGCAACACCGAAAGGAACAGAAGCACCGTGAAAGACAGGCTCCGGAAAGGAAAACCTCGGCGACACTCTTCTGTCGGCGCAGCCACCATTTTCGGACTCGCGGTCCTCGCCCTCGTGGACCTGGTGCCCGTCTACCTGGTGTTTCGACAGGCTCTGGCACCAGAGGCGGATTCGGTGGCCTGGCCCCTGCACTGGTGGCCATCTCGCCTCAGTCTCGCGAACCTGAGTCACCTCTGGCAGGGTCAGCCCCTCGTCGGGAATGTGCTTCTCAGCCTGTTTGTGGCCAGCCTGACCACCTTCTTCTCGCTTGCCCTCGGAGTTCCGGCCGGCTGGGCAGCAGCACGACTCCGTCAGGTGGAAAGCGCCACACCCACTGTCGCCATCCTGAGCCGTGTTCTGCCCCCGATTGCCATCGCGGTTCCGTTAACGTCCCTGCTCATCCCGCTGCATCTTTACAACCACCCACTCGGACTCGGCCTGGTGCTGGCCCATTTGACCATTGGCATTCCTGTCGCAATTTTGTTATCTTACGCCGGGTTCCGGGACTTACCCCGCGAACTCGAAGAAGCAGCTTACGTGGACGGGGCAGGCACGCTGCGCACATTGCTTTTCGTTTCTCTTCCGGCCACGCGCGGCACCGTAGCTGCGGCCGCGATCTTGATTTTCCTCCTGTCCTGGGACGAGTTCACTTACGCCTTGCTGATTCAACTGACGCACCGAACGTTACCGCCGCTCATCTACTACTTCACTGAGTACGGCGAGCTCGGCACCGCAAGCGCGCTGGCTCTGCTGATGCTGCTTCCGGCCACGTTGGTGATTCTGGGCATGCAGCGGCTGATCGCTCGAGGACTGACCACTGGAGTTGTGAAGGGATGAACCAGCCTCCGACACCGGAAGCGCAAAAAGCGCTTCTGGACGAGTTTTTCGACACTCTGCGAAAGGCGCCCCGCGCTGTGCTGCTGCTCGACTACGACGGCACTCTTTCGCCTTTTCGCGTTGAAAGGGACCAGGCGCTCCCCTACCCCGGTGTGGTCGACGCACTTGCCAGGATCGCCTCCGGCGGACGTACTCGCCTGGCTGTGGTGAGTGGACGCACTGTGGACACCCTTTTGCAGCTTCTCGATCTGCCGTTTCCCCTGGAAATCTGGGGGACACACGGGGCAGAGCATCGACAGGCGGACGGAACGTACGAGCATGTTACGCTTTCCCCGTCCGCGCGGGTCGGGCTTCGGCAGGCCGAGGATTTTGCCCGTCTTCTCGGCTACCAGGGGGCCCTGGAGGCCAAGCCGGCCGGGCTGGCGCTGCACTGGCGTGGTCGCACCGAAGGCTGGATCCGAGGGGTACGGAACAACGTGCTCGCTGAGTGGAAGCGGATCGCAACTCGCACTCCTCTGGAAGTGCTCGAGTTTGACGGAGGCGTAGAGCTGAGGGCACAGGGCTTCGACAAGGGCATGGTTGTCCGACAGCTTCTCGAGGAAGAGTCCCCAGGCGTTCCTTTCGCCTACCTGGGCGACGACCTCACCGACGAAGACGCGTTTCGCGTCCTGCGCGGGCGGGGTCTGACAGTCCTGGTCCGCGAGACGTTCCGCCCGACGGAAGCAGAGCTCTGGTTGCGTCCACCCGAAGACCTGCTGGAATTCCTCAAACGCTGGGCCGAAGCTACAGGAGCAAAGGCATGAAGCTGTTCAGCGCACAGTTTTACGGAAACAAGGTTGAGATCTGGTTACTGGCGGTTGGGATTGCGATCGTCACCTACATCGCTTTGAAGCTGGTTCGCCTTTTCATCACTCGCCGCCTGGGCTCCGTGGCCAAAAGAACGCGCACCACCGTGGATGACCTGACGATCGACCTGATCAAGCACACTCGCGGCTTCTTCCTGCTGGCCGTCTCGATCTACGCGGGCTCGCTGGTGCTCGCCCTTTCCGGCGCGGCCACCAAGGTGATCTCCAGCCTGGTAGTCGTCGCCTTGCTGCTTCAGGTGGCGCTTTGGGGGAATCGTCTCATCAGTTACCTCATCAAGTCGTACACCGAGAAGCGCCGACGCCGCCACAGCCACCACGGTCGGTGCCCTGGGTTTCATCGGCCGGTTGATTCTGTGGTCCGTAATCGTGCTCATGGCTCTGGAGAACGTGGGCATCGACATTACAGCGCTGGTGGCCGGACTCGGTGTGGGCGGCATCGCCGTGGCCCTGGCCGTGCAAAACATCCTCGGCGACCTGTTCGCCTCCCTTTCGATCGTGCTCGACAAACCCTTCGTGATCGGCGACTTCATCATCATCGGCGACTACATGGGTACGGTCGAGCACATCGGGCTCAAAACCACCCGGATTCGCAGCCTTTCCGGCGAGCAACTCGTTTTCGCGAACAACGATCTCCTCCAGAGCCGAATCCGCAACTTCAAACGGATGTACGAACGTCGGGTAGTGTTCAACCTCGGCGTGGTCTACCAGACACCTCACGAAAAGCTGCAGAAGATTCCGCAGATCGTTCGCGAAATCATCGAGCAGCAGCACCCTGTTCGATTCGACCGCGCCCATTTCAAGAGCTTCGGTGATTTTTCGCTGAATTTCGAAGTCGTCTACTGGGTGCAGAACCCCGACTACACGGTCTACATGGACATTCAGCAGGCCATCAACCTGGAAATCTACAGGCGTTTCGCCGAGGAAGGGATCGAGTTCGCGTACCCAACGCAGTCGATTTTCGTCGAGAAGTTGCCGACACCGTCAGCCAACGTGCAGCCAGTTAGCTGATGGAGAAAGGAGCAGCAGTCATGCCGAGGCCAAATCGCCGCGTCATCACGGTTTCCAACCGGCTGCCGATCGTTGTCACCCGCGACGAAGAGGGCAACGTACACGTGGAGCCAGGTTCCGGCGGACTGGTCACGGCCCTGGCTCCGGTGCTGCGCGATCGTGGCGGCATGTGGATCGGGTGGCCCGGAATCACGCAGGACGAACAGATCCCGCTCGACGACCTGATCGGGCAGGCAATTCGTCAATCCGGCTACGAACTCAAGCCCGTTTTTCTGACTGCAGAGGAGAAACGGCTCTACTACCAGGGTTTCTCAAACGAAATCATCTGGCCGCTTTTCCACGACCTGCAGTCCATGTGCAACTTCCGCCCCGAGTACTGGGAAGCGTACAAACGTGTAAACCGCAAATTCGCGGAAGCCATCGCCGAGAACGTTCGCCGCGACGATTTCATCTGGATTCACGACTACCACCTGATGGGCGTGGCGCGCGAACTCCGCGACATGGGCATCCAGTCCAAGATGGCCTTCTTCCTGCACATCCCCTTTCCACCTCTCGACATCTACCTCAAGCTGCCCTGGCGGTTCGAGGTTCTGCGCTCGCTTCTCGAGTACGACCTGGTCGGCTTCCAGACCCTGCGCGACCGGCGCAACTTCGTGCAGTGCGTGCGCACCTTGGTGAAAGAGGCCGACGTTTACGGCAAAGGCCAGGTCGTCAGCGTGAAGCTGCAGAATCGCACGTTGCGGGTTGGGGCGTTCCCGATCAGCATCGACTTCAACGAGTTCGCACGGCTCGCAGAGTCTGAAGAAGTGGCCAAGGGAGCGTGGTACATCCACGAGCACCTGCCGGAGCGGAAGATTGTGCTCGGGGTAGACCGCCTCGACTACACCAAAGGCATCCCCGAGCGCCTCGAGGCCTTCCGGCTGGTGCTGCAGCGGCATCCTGAGTTGCAGGAGAAGATCGTCCTCGTGCAGGTTGTGGTCCCGAGTCGGCGGGAAATTCCGCAGTACGCCCAGCTCAAAGAGGAAATCGAACGCTTCGTGGGCGAAATCAACGGCCAGTTCACGCGTTCCGGGTGGGTGCCGGTGCACTACATTTTCCGGAACCTGAACCGTCTGGAACTGGTGGCGTACTACCGCACAGCAGAAATTGCCCTGATCACGCCGCTGAAGGACGGGATGAACCTGGTTGCGAAGGAGTACTGCGCTTCCAAGGTCGAAGAGGACGGTGTGGTCATCCTGAGTGAGTTCGCGGGAGCTGCAGCGCAGTTCCAGAGGGGAGCCCTGCTCGTCAACCCGCACGACGTTGTCGGCGTGGCCGAAGCGATCTACGAGGCTTACACCATGCCGGTGTCAGAGAGACGTCAGCGCATGCGCCGTCTGCGCCACGCCATCCGGCGTTACAACATCTTCTGGTGGGTCGACGCCTTCCTGCAGGCAGCCATTGCCCGACGCTTGGACACGTTTCCGGTCCTGCTCGACTACATCCCGACGGAAGGTTGATTCAGCGTTCTTCGCCAGAAGCACGACCGGCATGACGAAGCACGGGGTAACCCACCCCGCTCCCCCGCCTCAGTTGTGTACCGGCTGTTCGTGCACGGACGTTGCCGCTTCCTTCTTCTCGGCGAGCCGCTGCACTTCCCGCTCGAATGCTTCGCTCCGGGGCGGCTCCTCGATCCGAACCGGCTGCACCGGGCGCGGGCGTTTCGGGATTGGCTTCACGAGTTTGCGCAGGTGCTGCTCTACCTCGTCCAGCACTTTCGGAAGCGGCACACACTCCAGCACAATTCGAAGCCCGCGCTCGTGTTTGGCTTCCTCGAAGTGGATCCCGTAAACGATGCCCTTCTCGCGCAGGAAGCGTTCCATGTCCCGCCGCAGCTCTCTGCCGAGCTCAGTGGGCAATTTTTCGCAGTCCGTCAGGAAGTGCGTGTGAATGAAGGTGAACCGTCTTTCGAGGATGCGCACACTCTCACCTCCTCGGTCGGCGTCAACGGTCCGGTTCCGCGGTTTCCCTCCCAAGGCAGGCAACGACTCAGTACGCACTTGGTTCCCCCGCGTTTGTGACCGGCAGCAGCACACGTTAGCCGACGTACTTGCAAACAACGACGCCGTGAAGCACGTTCCCCACGACCGGACCAAGCGTCTACAGTACGCCCACAGCTTGGCGCTCGTTGTTCTCTCTTCGCACCGCTTACTTCGCAACGCTGCTCAGGTGAAACCACGCTGCCAAACTGCAGGTGTGTCCGCTCGACGAATCACCACTCCTTCGCCAGGCACGCCCTTCGTGTCCCCGTCCCAACAATCCACGCAACAGAGCCGGCATCACCTACGAAGCTGCGCCTTTCACGGACAACTCTCCCAGCTTCGAAAAGACTCCCTTGAGTGTCGGGTACAGCCCGCGGTACACGCCGTAGTACTCCTCGTACACGGCGGTGGCCGCCGGGTCCGGATCTGTCTGCGAAACCACCTTGATGGCGGTCCTGCACGCCTCCGGGACGCTCGGGAAAGCCCCGGTTCCAACCGCAGCCAGAAGAGCGACGCCGTAAGCCGGTCCCTCCTCGGCGTTGGTTGTTACCACCGGTAGCCCAAAGACATTCGCCAGGATTTGCCGCCACAGCGGGCTCCGGGCGCCGCCACCGGACGCCCTGATCTGCTGAATCGGCACTCCCAGGTCTCGCATGATTTCGAGCGAGTCACGCAGTCCAAACGCGACGCCTTCCAGTACGGCCCGAACAAGGTGCCCTTTTCCGTGGCGAAGACTGAGCCCGACGAAGACGCCGCGCGCGTTCGGGTCGGGGTACGGCGTGCGTTCGCCCGCAAGGTACGGCAGGAACACCAGGCCCTCCGCGCCCGCTGGCGTTC
>JAADFT010000354.1 GCA_013152765.1 Calditrichota bacterium
GCGACGCGTCCCCTGAACCGCCTCCACCACGTACAGCCCGCTGGCCAGTCCGTCAGCACGCCAGCGTAGGGAAATGTCCGCCGTGTAAACCCGTTGGTCCAGCAGCGTCGCCACAAGACGGCCCCGTGCGTTCCAGATGCGCACCCGCAGGCGTTTACCCGGAACAGCCCGTACCCGAATTGCTGTCGCGGCGTTGAACGGATTCGGGTACGCTCGAACAGCCAGCCGAACGGGCTCGCTTCCTGTGTGGCCCGCGTGACTTGCCACGCTTGTTCCGAGCAACCCGAAGTACGTCAGAACGCGCTCCACTACCGCTCGACGAGCGGAATCGCTGGCGAGAGTTTCAAGCGGAAAGCCGAGTACAACCAGTCGGCACTCCGGCAAACCCTCCGAGAGCGACCCCGCGAAGCTCACACCGGCGCCACGACCGTTTCCGTACACGAAAGCAAGCTTCGCCCCGGACGCCGGCGCCAGAACATCCGGGTAGTCTTCTTCGTACGGAATCTCGCCGTAGGGGAAACTCAGCCCCTCAAAAACAGACCCCGAAACCCCGCGAACCCGGTAGTTCTTTGCGTCGTCGGCCACGTAGGTGCAGTGCAAAACCTCGCGCAGAAAGGCACGATCAGCGCCGGAGCCCTTTCTGCCAAGATCCCAACCGATTTCGGAGCCCGAGACGAACAAACGTCCTCCGCCCTGCAAGTACTCGCGAACGCGCCGCTGTTCCGCAGCGCTGAAGGTCTCGTCGCGAGTCGACTCGTCCCCGAGAAACCAGAACACAGCGTCGTAGCTTCGCAAATCGACAGAGCCGTCCACCACACACTCGTTCGCGCACGTCTCGACTCCGAAGCCGAGTTGCTGCAAGGCGTCTGTGTAAGTCGTGGCAAACCAGTGGTAGGGTCGCCCCCAGCTTCCGGACCCACCCCAGCGATCGAAACCGTCCACCACCAGCACGCGTCCACGAGGTCCTACACCGGCCGCGTAGCAGTCCGTGCGAGTGCTTTCGTTCGGAAGTGCAGCCGCGTCCGACAGGGTCACCGCGCAGCGGACGTAGCCGTTTGCCGCCGGGACGGTCAGAGAGTTTTTCCACAACGTAGCCACGGCAGCGGGCTGATCCGGCAAAAGCCAGGGGACATCCGGCGTGTAAACACGCACCTCGCCGAAATCGGCACCGGGATCTCCAGTCCAGTGGAGGCGGACGGAATCGTTCTCCACAACAGCCCGCAAGAGGGTTGGCTGAGCAGGCGGAACAACGTCTTTCCCCTGCCAGCGTGCCGAAGCCAGCTCAACGGTCATCCCCAGAGCCAGCCTGGCCACGGCCTCCACCTGATCCCAGTTCAGCACCCCAGGCACATCCCGGGATGAGTGGTAGTTTGGATTGGCAGTGTAAAAGGGCCAGTCGTCGCGCCAGGGGCGGTCGTTCTCCATCAGCAGAACAGCCGGGAACCCCCAGCGTACGAAAGACTCGTGGTCACTGAAGGTGTTGTAGAGGAATGGCGGCTCGTTGCAAAGAAGGTTCAGATCCAATTCCCGGATCAAAGACCGCCCCAGGTGAGCCAGCTTTTGCGAGGGCGCATCAGCGACGAACTCCACGTAGTTCGTGTCCGGGTTGTACCCGATCATGTCGACGTTCACAAGCCCCAGAACGTGCAACCCCTCCGAAGCCAGTTTTGCCGCCAGTGCGGCACTGCCGAGGTGGTGGCGCAGGCTGTCCGGCGCACTGGACGGCACGGTGGGTGTGTACTCCTCCGCCGCAAACGCCGCGAAGAGCACCGTCGCTTCTGGACGCCAGCCGGCTTCCGACATCACGCGGGCTGTTTCCAGCAGGATAGCCACCCCGGTGGCATTGTCGTCAGCGCCCGGTGCCGTGACGGCCTGCCAGCGATCCGACCAACCGGGCTCGTGACTTCCGGAGCAGTCGTAGTGCGCCCCCAGAACCCACACGTCACGAGGATTCGTACGCCCTGTCAACTGGGCGAGTACGTTGAACTGCGGCACCGTGTCGTACGGTGCACGCGCAGCCCGAACGAAGAACGTGTCGGTCCACACGGAATCCAGCGGGAGACGCTGAAACTGACGCAAGATCCAACGGCGCGCGCTGTCGTTTCCCGCTGTGAAGGTGACACGGGAAGGAAGACCACCTGGCGCCGCGAGCCACACGATCGATTTGCGCAGGCTGTCGACGGAAACGCGCGAAGCCAGGTCGGCCACGCTTGGCTGGGCGCGCACGGAGACCGACAGCAGAACGAGTAGCAGCCAGACCGGGGCCTGGAATTTTCTGTTTGAGCTTTTCACGAGATTTTGCGTCTCCTGAGGGTGCAATTAACGCAACCATGTTCAACTGGATCGAAGACACCGAGGATGAAAGTTCGGTTTTGGGGCCGGGAAATCATCTGCCGAAACTCTGCCACTAAAAGAGACGTCCGAACTGGTAGACCCACCGCATTCGCCTGCGCGGGGAGAATTAGCTCTTGCCAGTTTGGGAGAAAAAGCCGAAATTGTCCACAGAATCAACGATCTGAACATCTTAGTTAAGCAACCAGCGAAAATGCTCAAACGGCAGGAAATCGAAAACAGACTCGCGGACTTTCTGGCCCGGCGAAAGGAGATTCTGTTCGCCTACGTGTTCGGCTCTTTCACCGAGCCCGGGGTACCGTTTCGCGACGTTGACGTAGGCGTGTTCATCCACCCTTCTGCCGCAAAAGAACTGGACCAACTGGCGTACGAAGCCAACCTGGGACTCGAGCTAAGTCGCGAGATCGGTACCGAGGTGGACGTTCATGTGATCAACAACGCCTCAGTCGGTTTTGCACACAGTGTCCTGCGCGGCAGGAAACTCTTCTCCCGTGACGATCTTTTCCTGTCGAACTACATCGAGCGCATCTCGCAGGAGTGGTGCGATTTCGAGCATCTGTTTCACGAAGGGCTAAGGGACATCCTGCATTGGGACAGCCAAACTTAGATTTCCGAAAAATCCGCGATCGGACAGCCGACATCCGGAGCAGCGTCGCGGAGCTTCGCGAGCTGATCTCCCAACCGCCCGAAGTTTTTTCCGCGGACAGGCGGAACGTCTACGCCACAGCACACTTGTTCCTTGTTGCCATCGAGGCAGTGGCTTCCATCTGCAACCACATCTTGTCTCGCCTGGCACACCGTGCGCCAACCAGTTACAGCGAGTGCTTCGAGTCTCTCGGCGATCTCGGCGTGATCCCCAAAGACCTGGCTAAGCCTACTACGTCACATTTGCCCCAAAGAGGCAAGAAGCGCAACATGGTTCTCCGCCCGGGGATCAAATCCCCGGGCTGCTTTGAGAAGGCGCCCGCTGAAGCGGGCTCAGTCCAGGGAAAAACCACAGGCATCCTGGCGTAGCAGAACTGAGAAGTTAGTTCCAATGGCCCGGTTTCGAAATCTGCTGGTCCACCGGTACTGGGAGTTCCGAGATCAAGAGCTGTACAAGTACACGAAAGACCACCTCCAGTACCTCGAGGAATTCCTGAAGCACCTCACGCGCTGGTTGGAAAATCAAGGAGACAGCACCAATCTGTTCTCTACCTCTTGACTACCCGCTGCTCCGGTTCTTCGATTCACTTGATCACCGCAAACTTGCCAATCTTCTCCCCAATTCCCGGCGCCTCAACGTGGTAGATGTACACCCCGTACGAAATCTCCATCCCGTCCTTCGACAGCATGTCCCAGCTCTCGCTGCCATCATCAATCGGCGAGTCGTGTACCAGCTCGTCCACAAGGTATCCTCGTACCGTGAAAATCTTGATCACACACTTCGCCGGCAGATGAATGAAATC
>JAADFT010000355.1 GCA_013152765.1 Calditrichota bacterium
AGTTATCTGGAGAACTTGCAGCTCGAACGTTCGGCCGCGAAGATCCTGACCGATTCTGGTGGCATCCAGAAGGAGGCTTACTTTTACGGGGTGCCGTGCATCATGCTCCGCGAAGAAACCGAGTGGGTGGAAACGGTTGAGGATGGCTGGAACACACTGGTGGGCGCTGATCCCAACCGGATTCTGGATGCAGTGGCGCGTTTTGCCCCTTCGGGCCCCCGCCGAGAACACTACGGGGACGGCCACGCGGCGCAAAAGATCGCGGACATCCTGGAACAGGCTCTCCGTTGAGGCGGGTTGTGCGCAAGCATTTGCAGAAGTGCTTCTTCGCAATTGTGTTTAGGCTCCTGGCTGCGGTTGCCACGCAGGCGCAGGTCGTGTACGTACCCGTTGAGCACCCCGTGGTGGAATTTCTGCAGCGTCTCGAAACGCGGGGTCTGGCTCCGGAGGTCGAAAGCGCGACGCTCCCCTGGACGCGCCAGCAAATAAGCCGCTGGCTGGCGGCTCTCGAAAAAGCGCCCCTCAGTCGTGTTGAACGTGAAGAGTGGTGCCGTTACGCCGCCGAATTTGACAACGCGTGCACAGAGGACGACTGGCGGCTGAGACAGGCAACTCACAAAGCGGGACGCTACTGGCGACCTTTGCGAAGTTTGTACGCGAACAGAGTGGATTTTCTCGCGTGGCGTGAGGGTAGAGCTGAAATTCACCTTAACCCATTGGTCGTTCGCGAGCGTTCCTGGACGACCGCTGACACGCTGACGTCGGCGCGGGCGCAACACCAGGATCGGAATGGTTTTGCGGTGTGGGGCACATTTGCGAATCGCCTGGGATTCTCGGTCCTGGTTACAGACACGCGAGAATGGGGCGCACCGAGTTACACGAGGCGCATGAACATCACGGCGCCGGGGCTCGGGTTTGTGAATGGTTTCGGTGATCATCTGGAGCACGACGAAACCGAAGCTTTCCTGAGCCTGGCTTTGCCGGACGGCCTGGTCGGCTTTGGCAAAATGACTACGGTTTGGGGGCCAGGACACTGGGGGCACCTTTTGCTGTCAAGCGTGGCCCCTTCGTTCGACCAGTTTCGGTTACAGATGCGAGCTGGGCGTTTTTCCCTGGTCTGGTTGTACGGTTTCCTTCGGTTTTACCAGGACCCAAATCACCACACGTTGCCCCCGCCCAAGAAAGCGATCACCGCGCACCGGTTGGTCTTTCGGGCGCGACATAATCTAACCCTGGCGTTCGCCGAAGCGGTGGTCTTCGGGCGACGGTGGTTTGTTCCTGGCTACGCCAACCCGATCATGTTCTACCGGTCTGCGGAACACTTCTGGGGCGACGAGGACAATGCCGTGATGGGAGGCGACATTCGGTGGCGTCCCGTGCCCGGTCTGGAGCTTTACGGCGAAGGACTTCTGGACGACTTCAGCGTGAAGAAAGCCGGTACGGGCTGGTACGGCGACAAATGGGCGGTGTTACTCGGAGCGCGAGGAGCCTGGGGGTTTCTCGGAGGTGACTGGACCGCCACACTGGAGTACGCGCGGATTCGGCCGTATGTGTATTCGCACAAGGATTCGTTGACATCTTACGCCCATTTTGTCACGGTACTGGGGCATCCAGCGGGGCCAAACTCCGAAGTCTGGAACGCAGAGATTGTCTACCGGCCGGCCTGGCGCTGGTCCGTGGCAGTTGGAGTTGAGTCGCGTCGGCACGGGGCAAATCCGCCGGGTCTGAATGTAGGAGGAAACTGGCAACAAGGACACGTGTACGGCGACCCGGAGCGAGTTTCGTTTCTGGATGGCCTGAGGGAATGGCAAAAACGTCTGACACTTGGTGTGAACTACCGGTTGGCTTACCAGGTGCTCGTTTCGTTTCGCTTTCGCTGGGCGCAAGGGACGGTGAAACCGGGTTCAGAACACACGGTCAACTGTCGGACTGTGCGCCTGGCGTTGGCACTGCACCTTCCTGGCCTGCCGAGGTGAGGGGGCTCGAAGAATGAGACGCCGAGCTCTCCGCGTCCCTCGCCTGTTCCGTGACATCGGGCAAACGCTGTCAGGCCGCATCACCGCCAGTTTGCTCCGCCTTGTCATGACGGTGTTGCTGGCGCGGGTTCTGACGCCGGTTCAATACGGCTTGGTGGCTTTGCTGCTGAACGGTGGTTTGCTGCTGTCCTCGGTTCTCGAGATGGGGCTTGGTGCCGCTTTCATCGAGCGCGAGAGTCGGGAAGACGATGCGCCACTTGTTCGCGAACGTTTTGTCCGGCTTTTACGCGGGCGGTTCTGGCTGTGGGCCGGGTTTGTTCTTGTGACCACGCTGGTTTTGTTTATCCCGGTCAAAGCCAAGACCCTCGTTCTGGCGGTTGTTGTGTTCGGCACCGGGCAGAATCTCTGCGTTTCTTTCCAGATACTGTACCAGGTCCGCCAGGATTTTGGCAAGTACGCCCAGATCAGCGTCCTTTTCGCTTTTGCTCAGGTGATGTGGGCCGGGCTCTTGCTGGCGGTTTATCGGGTGTTTGGTTTGCCATTCGATGCCTTCTTCTGGGGAATGGCCGCGCTCGGCTGGGCCCCGGTGCTGGTTCTCAGTAAGAGTACGGGTGTGGCCTTACGGGAGCTGCTGAGACGAGACTGGTCATCAGACTTTGCGTACATCCGCAGCCTTTTGCGTTTTGGTAAATGGGTTGGTCTGACGACGATTGCCACGCAGACATTTTCGCGCTACGCAGTCATTCTCCTGGGAGCGGTTGAGGCCGTTGCCGAAGCCGGACGCTACGACATTGCGATGACTGTGGGGCGTAGTGTGAACAACATTGTCATTTCAACCACCGCAGTGCTTTTCCCTCGTTTTGCGCAGCAGAGAAAAACTGAGGACATGCGGCGGTCGGTGAGCAATGTGCTGAAAATGGCGGGGGTGGTGGTGCTGGTCGGGCTGTTGTTCTACTACCTGGCCGGACGCTGGCTCGTACTTCTGCTTTTCGGTGAGAATTACCGGGCGTCGATGACATATCTCGATATCCTGATGCCCGGACTGCTGCTGCCGATTTTGCTGGAGCCGATCATCGGCGTGGTTACGTTCAGTATGAGCCAGCCCAGAATCGTTTTTGCGATCCGCGCAATCAAACTGGCTGTTTTCGTTGCTTTTGGTACAGTCGTTTTGCGGCGCTTTGGCGTAGCGGGGGTCGCAGGATTCCAGACGATTCTGGCGATTGGGGAGACAGTGGCGTTCTTGGTGTTTGTCCTATTTTGGCTTGAGCGCCGCCGTGAAAGTGGAATGCCGGGCTGATTTCGTAAAGGATGCCTCGTTTGACAGTGTCGGAGAAAGTACAACAAACGCTTCAACCTTCGATCGCTATCGTCTTGGTCAGTACGGACGGCCACGCGCGATTTCTGCCCGAATGTCTGGACAGCTTGCCGGGCGCATGTGCGGATCTACCTTTTCGCGTCATCCTGGTGGACAACGATGGCGACTCTCTGAGTTGCCAGATTGCGCGTCGTTACGAATCCACACTGAACTTGAAGTGTTTGGCGCAGGAGCGCCCAAAGGGTTTCGCAGCAAACGTGAACGACGCATTGGAGTGGGTGGCTGAACCGTACGTGCTGCTGCTGAACGTGGACACGGTGTTGCCGGCGGGAGCAGTTCGAGAGACTGTCCGTGTCATGGAACGGAATCCCGGGGTTGGTGCTTTGACGGTGCGGATGCGTGGCAAGGACGGCAGGTTGCAGGCCTCGGGTCGAGCATTTCCGTACCCGACGGTGTTACTGTACGACCAGTTGGGTCTAAGCAGGCTTTTCCCAAGATCA
>JAADFT010000356.1 GCA_013152765.1 Calditrichota bacterium
AGCGTGCGGACGAGGTACTCGGCCTGGCCGTCCTTCAGTCTGCCGCCGGTCAGGTCGATGTTTTCCTGCGCCAGGCGCGTGGCAACCTGCGTGATCGGGATGTTCAACTGGGCCAGGCGCGGCTCGTTGATGTTCACGTGAATCTCTTCCTCGAGCCCACCGCTCACCTTTGCCGCAGCCACACCGTCCAGGCTTTCGATTTCCTGCTTCACCCGTTCTTCGGCCAGCAAGCGGAGTCCGACCAGACTGCTCTCGCCGTACAGACCAACGCGCAGGATGGGATCAAGCGACGGATCGAAGCGGTAGAGTACCGGCTTGCTGGCATCGGTGGGCAGGTTCAGCAGGTCGAGTTTTTCCCTGACCTCGAGCGCGGCGAAGTCCATGTTTGTGTTCCACTGGAACTCGACCACGACTTCCGACACTCCCGGCCGCGACACCGAGCTCACATTCACCACGCCGGACACCACGCTCACCGCCTCTTCGATGGGCTTGGTGATCAGGTTCTCGACCTCGGCAGGAGCCGTGCCGGGGTAGTCCGTCCGGATGGTAATCGTGGGGTAAGAGATGTTGGGCAGAAGATCAATGGGCAGCTTCTTCACGCCGACCACGCCGAACACGATGCCGGCGAGAAAAAGCATTGTGATTGTGACACGTCTTCTGATGCTGAAGTCAACCAGTTTCATGATTTTGTCAATCCCAAACGGGTCCTGTGTTCATTCCGCGGCGGCTGCGTTTTCTGACCCTGCACGGTCCTGTCGCCGGTCTCCGCCTTTCGTCCGCTTGATCCCACCCGATCCAGGAAGTCGGTTTCACCGAACCTTGCCTTCAGCCGGAGTCTGCTTCCCCTCGCCGGAGGGCTGTTGCGCGGCACTTCCGCCCCGGGCGAACGCCAGCACGCGACGCGCCCAGCCGGCAAAATCGTCGACGGCCAGGTACACAGTGGGCATCACGATGAGGGTCAGGAACGTGCTCATGGTGAGTCCGCCGACGACAGCAAGCCCGACGGCTGCGTAGTAGCTGGAGCGTCCCTCGGGCGGGCCGAAGATCGAGGGCAGCAGTTTCGGCATGATCATCGGCGTCAGGCCGATGATGGTGGTCAGCGTGGTCATCAGGATGGGACGCAGGCGGTGCTGGCTTCCCAGCACCACGGCGTCGAAGAGGCTCAGACCCTTCTGGCGACGAAGCTGGTTGATGTGGTCCACCAGAATGATGCCGTTGTTGACCACCAGTCCCGCGGCCACCATCATTCCGAGCCGGCCCATCATGTCGAGATTGGTGTGCGACACCCAGAACAGGAAAGCCACGCCAATGAAGGCGAAGGGTACCGACATGAGGATCGTGAACGGATGCAGGAACGATTCGAAAAGCGAGGCCATGACCATCCACACCAGCAGGACAGCCAGGCCGATGGCGAACCAGGAAGATTGCTCTTCGCGCCGCCACATGCGGAATCGGCGACCGAAACTCCAGTCGTAGCCCGGGGGCAGACGCAGATCGCTGAGCGCCATCATGACAGCCTGGGTGGTGGAAGAAAGCCCTCGCCGCTCCACGTTAGCGGTGACGGAGAGGACGTTCTTGCGCTCGTCTCGCTGAATACTCTCCGGCCCTCTGGTCATCCGAAAGGCAGCAACCGAGCCCAGGGTAACACCCGCTTCGCGCGCCGCCTTGCGCACCGGCATGTTTTTCAGTTGCTGGATGTTGACGCGATCCTCCTCCCGGAGGTGGACGTTGATGTCCACTTCTCGGTCACGCGTTTTGAATTTGCTACTCGAGCGGTCGGACAGGGCCGAAAAGATGGTGGAGGCGATTTGTGTGGTTGTGAGGCCGTACTTCTGCGCTTTGTCGCGCTGCACGGCGATTTGCACCTGAGCTTCACCGCGTTCCATGCTTGTGTCCAGGTCCTTGAGCCCGGGAATGCCGGAAAGGCGCGCTTTGACCTCTTCAGCCAGGAGCTGTAGCACTTCCAGCGACGGGCCGTGCAGGTCGATGTTGATCCCCGTTTCGCCGGTGGCGCCGTGCATGCGACGAATGTGGTACTCTACACCCGGTAGCTGCGGAAGTTTGCTGCGAACGAGCTGGTAGAGCTCGTAGGTGGAGCGTTTGGCTTCTTCGGGAGGGGTGAAGAAAATGGCTACGTCGCCGCGGCGGTCGCTGAAGTTCACTGCCAGGGTTTCGATTTCCAGCTTTTCCTTCTGGCCGAGCAGTGTGTCCTCGATGGTAAAGAAAAGCCTCTTCGCGTCGTCGATCGAGTAGGATTTCGGCATGACAACGCGGATTCGCATCATGCGTTCAGGGACGTTGGGTGTGTAGTCCCGCTCGATGTGAGTAAACAGGTACACGCTGCCAGCGAACAGGAGAAGGGCACTGCCGAAGGTGACGCCACGGTGGCGCAATGTCCAGCGCACCAGTCGCACGTACCCCTCGGTCAACAGGGCGATGGATCTGGCCTTCGGTCGTTCTTTGCCGACGAAAAGCTTGCTGGCCAGCAACGGCACTAAGGTGAGGGCCACGAGCATAGACGCCAGCGTCGCCGTGGTGATGGCTACGCCGAAGTCGTTCATCCAACGGCCCATACCGGTTTGCTGCAGGAAGACCAGGGGCAGAAACACGATCACGGTCGTCAGACTGGCGGCCCAAACCGCTGTGCCGACCTCAGAGGCCCCGACGATGGCGGCACGTACCGGCCCCAGTCCCTCCTCCTGTTTGTGGCGGAAGATGTTCTCGACGACGACCACAGCGGGATCGACGAGCATGCCAACGGCGAACATGAGTCCGGAGAGGGAGACGATGTTGATCGTGATCTCGGAATTGAAGGGGGGCTTCCGAATGAGGTACATGAAGAAGAAGGTGAACACGATCGAAATGGGTACCGCCGAGACCACGATGACCGTGCTGCGGAATTTGCGCAGAAAGAAGTAGAGCACAGCGGCTGCCAGCAACCCGCCGTAGAGCCCTGCCTTCAGCAGCGAATTGATGCCTCTCAGGATGTCTCGGGACTGGTCGCGGAAGATGCGGTAAGACAGTCCCTCCATTCCGGGCTGGCGCTGGATGCGCTCGAGCTCGGCCTTCACACGCGTGGCGACGTCCACCACGTTGGCCGTGCTGGCTTTGAAAACCGTAATCGTGACGGCATCGTGGCGATTCAGGCGCTGGTAGCGCTCTTTACGGGGGAAGTCGTAGCGCACGTCGGCCACGTCTTTCAGCAAGATTTCGTTTCCGACGAGGGGCAGATTCCGGAGGTCTTCCAGCGAGCGAAACTCCCCAATGCTGCGCAACGTGAATTTGCGCCCGCCGTCCATGATCCAGCCCGCGGACAGGTTCTGGTTGTTCGTGCGGATGGCGCGCGCAACCATCAACGCGTCGAGTCGGTGGGCGTGCAGCCGCTCTTGATCCAGTTCGACCAGCACCTGCTTGACGTCCATCCCGCCCACGTCCACATTGGCAACACCGTCGATGCGCTGGAGGTGGGGGACCAGCGTCTTCTCCACGATGTCGTAAAGCTCGTCTTTGCTGCCAGTCCACGCGATGGCGAACTGAAGCACGGGCATGTCGGTGGTTTGAAAGCGACGGATGTAGACGCGCTCGACATCTGAGGGCAGCTCGGACCTGACCCGGTCGAGACGGTCCCGTACTTCGACCGAGGCCATGTCCATGTCGGTGCCCCACTGGAACTCCAACCGAATGTACGCACCGTTGCTGCTGGACGTGGAACTGATGCTTTGCAGGTGGCTCAGCGTGCCCATGGCGTCTTCCACAGGGATGGTGATGAGTTGCTCCACCTCCTG
>JAADFT010000357.1 GCA_013152765.1 Calditrichota bacterium
AAGTCCCCCGGTAGAGGCAGCTGGATCCCCCTCTCATCCCCAAGCTGCAAGGAAGAGCGGTTGGATAAACCGCTGTCGCCGGTAGGAGACCAACAGAACCAGCCACGTCCGTGGTTTCTTGTACTGAGGACCAGGGGCTTCTGTCCCAAATTCCCCCTTGCTTCTCGCCCTGCGCTTGCCTAACTTCACGCAGTGACCGGGATTCGCGAACGGACCGGCTTCGACGGAAAAGCCGACGGGTGGTCGGGGATCGACGTGCGTTTGTCGAGGAAAATCAAGCCAACTTCACGTGACGGGCGCAGAAGATGCGGCAGACTGCGTGTTCCCACGCAGACCTGGCGCGGCGCCAGCGCCAAGACTGTTGCGCTCTTTCTCTGCGCCGCAGCCCTCGGCCTCGTTTTCGCCTGCTCCCGGGACGCTCCCCACTCCAACCCGCTGGATCCGTTGCACCCCGGACACCACAGCGGACATGCTCTCAGCGGCATCGTGACGGGCATCTACCCGCCCTACGCGCCGCTCGCTGACGCCGAGGTCCGCCTGCCCACCCTGCGACGAACTGTCGGCACGGATGACAACGGGCATTTCCGCTTCGAGTCCGTTCCACCGGGATCGTACCTGCTCCTCGCGAAGAAAAGCGGCTACCGCCCCGATTCGCTGAACGTGGACGTCTCCGAGGACACCGATCCCTCGCCGATCCTGTTTCGCCTGGACGCCCTGCCGCGCGTCGAGAACGCGAAGTTGACCACCACACACATCAGTCGCTGGTGGCCGCCGGACGACCTCTACATCCTGACGGCCACAGCCAGCATCTGGGATCCCGACGGCCCCGCGGATCTGGTCGCCACCTGGCTGGAGTGCGAGACCTGGGGCCGCATCGACACGCTTGCCTACCAGCCGGCCCGACGCGCCTTTGCTGCCGACGTCCTCGAGTCGGATCTTCCGACCAAATCCCTCGTGGCCCTCGAAGGCCACGCGTTTCACATTCTCGGCTCGGACCGCCTTGGTGCCAGAACGCAGTCCGGCCCGCTGTACATTTCCAGGATCATCGACTTCACGCCGGTCATCGAGAGCCCCAAGGGCTACACCGAAACCAGCGCTCAGCCGTGGCTGCGCTGGCGGAAGGCGGACGTGCCTTTCCCGCACACGTGGTCGGTTGAGATCATCCACATCGAAGGCGGGCTCGCCCTGCCGGCCTGGAGCGCCAGCGGCCTCGCACAGGACTCGACGCGCGTGCAGCCGTCTGTGCCCCTGAGTTCCGGCGCCTACTACTGGGTCCTGTGGATTGTGGACGAGTGGGGCAATCGGTCGCGGTCCAAAGAAGGAGCGTTCAAAGTGCCATGACCAGACCAGCCCTCCCGGAAAGTCGCGAGTTGCTGCAGGGCCTGTTCGAAATCAGCCAGGCCATCAGTCAGGTGCAGGATCCGGAGCAGTTGCTCCGGAAAGTGATGGACGTGGCCGTGGAAACCGTGGGAGCCGAGCGCGGCTTCCTGGTCCTGCGGGAGGGTCCAGATCGCATCCGCTTTGCCGTGTCCCACAACATCTCCGAGGAGGGTGCGTCGAGGATTCGCAGGCCTCCCCAGAGCATCGTGAACCAGGTCCTGCAAACGGGCGAGCCGGTTCTTTCCACCGACGCCGCCGTGGACGCTCGTTTCAGCGCCTCCGAAAGCGTTCTGGACGCCCAGGTCCGCTCGGTGGCGTGTGTTCCCTTGGTTGTGCGGGGTCAGGTTCAGGGCGCCATCTACGTGGACTCCCTCACCGGGCGCGGCCGCTTCAACCAGGAAACGCTGCTCTTCCTGACGGCTTTCGCAAGCCAGGCGGCCATCGCTCTGGAAAACGCCAGGCTCTACGCATCCCTGCGCGAGGAGAACCGGCTTCTCCGCGAGCAGCTTCGCAGCGAATACGATTTTTCCGAGATCGTCGGCAACAGCCCGGCTTTGCGCGAGCTTTTCGAAATTCTCCCCGAGGTGAGCGCCTCCGACGCCACCGTCCTGATCGAGGGCGAAAGTGGTACCGGAAAGGAGCTGGTCGCCCGTGCCATTCACCAGAACAGTCCTCGACGACACCGTCCGTTCGTCACGGTGTTCTGCAGTTCTTTGGCCGAATCGGTTCTGGAGAGCGAGCTTTTCGGCCACAAGCGAGGGGCCTTCACGGGAGCCAGCGAGAACAAGGTGGGCCTTTTCGAGACAGCCAACCACGGCACGCTTTTCCTGGACGAAATCGGCGAAATCGGACCGCAGATTCAGGTGAAACTGCTCCGTTTCCTGCAGAACGGCGAGTACCGCCGGGTGGGCGAAACGCAGATGCGGCACAGCGACGTGCGCATCGTGGCCGCCACGAACAAGATCCTGGCCGACGAAGTGCGCGCCGGGCGTTTCCGTGAAGACCTCTACTACCGCCTGAACGTGATTCACATTTCCCTGCCGCCTCTGCGCGAGCGCAAGGACGACATCCCGCTGCTCGCCGACCATTTCCTTCGTAAGTACGCGAGGCGGTCCCCGAAGAGAATCCTCGGATTCAGCCCCGAGGCCTACAAAGCCCTGCGTAGCTACTCCTGGCCGGGCAACGTTCGGGAGCTCGAAAATGCGGTCGAGCGGGCCATCGTGCTGGCCAAATCCGAGGTCATCACGCCGGCTGACTTGCGGCTGGAGCCGCTCAGAGAGGTCGACTCCGTCGGCGACACCGAGCGCACCCTTGAGGAGGTGCAACGCGACCACGTGCTTCGGGTGCTGCGCGCCAACGACGGCAACATCAGCCAGACGGCCAGAAAACTCGGCGTTTCGCGACGCTGGCTTCACTACAAGCTGAAAGAATGGCAGGAGTAGGGCAGACATTCGCACAGTACCGGATCGAGCGCGAGCTGCACCGCGGCCCGAGCGCTGTGTCGTACGTAGCCGTCGACACGGTTCTGGAACGGCGCGTTCTGCTGAAAGTGCTGGAACCCGAAGGCCACTCGACCGAGCAGCTCAAGCAGTTTCGCGTGGAGGCGCTGGCGTACGCGCGTCTGCAGCACCCGAACATCGTGACCCTGTACCAGTTCGACACCTGGCAGGGGCACACTTTCCTGGTGCTCGAGTTCGTCGACGGCAGAAGCCTGGCGGAGCTGATTCGCGACTTCGGCCCCCTGCCTTTAGACGTGGCGTTGACGATTTCACGGGATCTCTTTCGCGGCCTCGCGTACGCACACGAGCGCGGCGTCTTGCACCGGGACCTCAAGCCGTCCAACGTGCTCGTGGCCAACGATGGGTGGACCAAGGTGGCCGACTTCGGCCTGGCGGCGTTGGGCGAGCGCGGCGACGCCCCAAAGCCAGGCGTCACGGGCACGCTGGCCTACATGGCCCCGGAGGTGCTGCGAGGCGAAGGCGCCACAGAACGCTCCGATCTGTACTCCGCCGGCGCCACCCTGTACGAAATGCTCGCTGGCCGTCGGCTTTTTCAGAGCGAGGAGGTGACAAGCTGCGCCGAGGCTGTGTTGAACGGCCACTGGCAGCCGCTGAAAGCCCTCCGGTCCGACATTCCTGAGAGCATGGCCGAACTCGTGCACGGCCTTCTCGCCCTGAGTCCGGGTGACCGGCCCACCTCGGCGGCTGCCGTCGTCGAGCGTCTGAACCAGATTGCTGCTGAAGAGAGCGTGACGTTGCGTGCGGAGGTTGTGCGCCGGTTTCTCGCGGAACCGCCGCCTGCACGTGCAAAGCCCAAGACCGGGCAAACGCTGAGGCGAGCTACAAAGCTCAGTAGCGCTGTCCTCGGGGCCTTGCTGGTTCTGGTGGTCCTGGCC
>JAADFT010000358.1 GCA_013152765.1 Calditrichota bacterium
TCCTAACCGCCGCAGACAATCTCTGGCAACGGGAGTTTCGGTTTCCGGTCGGCAAGAGTCTACTTTGGAAACTTGCTTTGAATGCTCGTGTCCAGGCTCCGCTTGCTCTCGCGCACGACCGCCTCTTTGTTGCCACGGGTAACGGCCAATTGACGGCGCTCGACCCCGCGACGGGGCGTCTCCTCTGGCAACAAACGCTGTCTGGTCCGGTCATCAAAGGACTTGCTGCCAACAGGAATGTGGTGGTCGTCGCGACCACAAAGGGCATGATCGAAGCTTTACGAACCCGTGACGGCGCACCGCTCTGGCGTACTACCGCACACGAACCTCTGTTCGCGCAACCTGCTCTGTCTGCGACCAGGCTCTACGTTGGAACTTCCCGAGGAAACCTGCTGGCTCTTCGACTGCGGGATGGCCACCTGGTCTGGCGTGTTGGCCCTTTTGGCATGATCCAGATGCGTCCCGCGCTGGTGGACACCCTGTTGCTGCTGGGCTCCTGGAATGGAACTCTCCGCGCTCTTTCCGCGAGAACCGGTCACACCGTCTGGGAAACCAGGCCAGCCAGATCCCCGTACTGTGCTCCGGCCACGGCAACTCCCGCGGTCCGCTCGGAACACGTGTTCTTCTGTGCTGCTCCAGCAGGTCCGGGAGAGCCCGGTTTCTACACGGCCGCCCTCGAGGATGGCCGGATTCTCTGGACCTGGCCGTGCGCGTGTCACTACGCCTCACCCCTCCTTTCCGATTCCGTGGTCGTGACCGCAACCCTGCAGGGTCACCTGGTAGCCTTCAAGACGGGAAGCAACCAGGTGGCCTGGGACCGAAAGGTCGCCACGGCCTTCTTTGACGCTTCCCCCGTGGGAATCGGTGGAATTCTGTACTCGGTTGGCCTGCGTGGCGAGGTAGCAAAGCTTTCCAGCGAAGACGGGCGCGCCCTGGCCCTTCGTCACATTGGAAATGATTTCATGTTTGCAACCCCAGCCGTCAGAGGTGACACCCTCTGGGTCGCAGATCTGGAGGGGAACGTTTTCAGCCTGAAAATGGCTCCGGATGCTCACGTTCCGGGAGGAAACTGAAGGTAAGTGCACACCACCTCGGGACTGTACTGGCACTTGAGCTAATCAACACAAACCACGGTTGAAAAGGAGTTGAAAATGCGTCGCTACTCTTTTCTCGTCTTTCTCGCCTTCCTGCTGAGCGTCGTCAGACCGACGGCTGCCGGCACCGAAGGCCTCAGCGACATGCAGATTCTCAATCTTCTGGCCTACGGTGGCATTGGCCAGTTCAAAGTGAAAATCGGCGGAGAGCCTGGTGGGGAAGATCCCAACCTGGACGACTCTGACTGGGACGTGGCTTTCATCGGCTACACGTGGGACCTGCCCGAGACGAACGTGTGGTTTCGCACCACCTTCGTGGTCCCAGACAAGATCGGCGGGTTCTCGCTTGCCGGTCGTGACCTGACGCTGGACCTCAACATCGACAACGGCGGGGAGGTGTACGTCAACGGCAAGTACCTGGGCAGCTTCGAGTGGGACAAGGGGCATTTCGTCATCGCACGAAACGTGCAGCCCGGCCAGCGTTTTGTCATCGCCATTCGCGGCATCAACCACCCCGGCTACGGTAAGCTGTACGACGCACAGATGCACATCAGCGGAATGGAGGAATTCCAGAAAAAGCTCCAGAGCAGCGTGCTGCGTCTTCTGCTGGCCAAAAGGCTGGCGCAGGTCTTCACGGACAAGCCGGAGTACTGGTACGCGCAGGTCGACACCGTGGCTGCCCGGGCTGTGCGCAGCGAGGCTTTCCGAAAAGGTGACGAGGACGGCTTCATTGCGGAGCTGAACCGCCAGATGGAAATTCTTCGGCCGCTGGGGGACCAGCTACGAGCCAAGTACCACATCTACGCTGCCGGTTACGCCCATATCGACCTGGCCTGGCTGTGGACCTGGCGGGAAACCGTTCAGGTGGTCCGGAACACCAGCCAGTCTGTCCTCAAAATCATGAACCTCTTCCCTGATTTTCATTACACGATGACGCAAGCAGCGGCTTACCGCTGGATGGAAATGTGGTACCCCGATCTCTTCGATCGAATTCGCGAGAAAGTGAGAGAGGGTCGCTGGGAAGTGGCCGGTGGCATGTGGGTGGAGCCGGACTGCAACCTCCCATCCGGCGAGTCGTTTGTGCGGCAGGTTCTTTACGGCAAGCGCTACTTTCTGAAGAAGTTCGGCGTTGATGTCAAGGTGTGCTGGATCCCCGACTCATTCGGCTACAACTGGAACCTTCCCCAGATTCTTGCCCGCAGCGGTTTCGAGGGCTTTGTAACTCACAAGCTGAACTGGAACGACACCAACAAATTCCCCTACCGTTTCTTCTGGTGGGTGGCACCGGATGGCAGCCGGATCATGAGTTACATTCCGGAAAGCGGCTACGGACACGACCTGAATCCTTCCGACCTGATCAACTTCAGCCACCACGAAGAGCAACAGCTTGGCTTCGGCAAGGTGCTGGTCCTGTACGGCGTGGGCGACCACGGTGGCGGTCCGACGATCCGGATGCTGCGTCGCGCCAAACAGGAAATCGACTCCCCAGCTTTCCTGGACGTAAAACTCACCACATCAAAGGCGTTTTTCGACTCGATCACCAAGTCCGAAAAGGCCAAACTCCCGTCGTGGCACACGGAACTCTACCTTGAGTACCACCGCGGCACCTACACTTCCCAGGCTAAGACCAAGAAACACAACCGTCAAATCGAAGGTCTCACCCTCACTGCGGAAAAAGCGGCTGCTCTCGCTTCTCTCTACGGCGAGCCCTACCCAAAACGCGATTTCGACACCATCTGGCACACGCTTCTTTTCAACCAGTTCCACGACATTCTGCCCGGTTCCTCCATCAATCCGGTCTACCACGACACCGAGATCGAGTACGGTCAGGCGCAGACCCTCGCTCAAGATATTTTGAGCACATCTCTACGCCGCCTGTCGGAACGAATTGACACCCGAGGACCCGGCGAAGCGCTGGTCGTTTTCAACCCACTCGGCTGGACCCGAACGGATCGCGTTACGGTTCCCCTCGGACGTCTGGACAAAGACCGGGCCTGGTCCGTTCTCGATCCAGACGGCAACCCGGTCCCGACCCAAATTGTCGACCGTTCACCCACCGGAGCGACTCTCCTGTTTGTCGCTGAAAATGTGCCCTCCTTCGGTTACCGCGTCTACCGCCTGGTTCAGCGGACACCTGCTCCGTCTAAGACGGACCTCGAGGCCGGTTCAACCCGTCTGGTCAATGCCTTTGTCGAAGCCGAGCTCGATCCGCGCACCGGCCTCCTGACCCGCCTCGTCCACAGACCGACCGGACGCAACGTCCTGGCGGAACCGCGTGGCAACCTGCTGCAACTTCTGCGGAACAAAGCGGTGGATGCCTGGAACTTGCGGTTCGAAGGTGAACCAATCGACCTGGACAGCGCCACAGTGGTGGAACTGGTCGAGAGCGGCCCTGTCCGCGCCACCATTCACGTTCGGCACCAATTTCTCGGGGAGCAGAAAAACAGCAAGTGGCCTGCGGAAAACTTCCCTTCTTCGTTTTTCGATCAGTACGTGTCCGTGTACGCAGGTCTTCCCTACCTGGAAGTCCGCAACCGCGTGGAATGGTGGGAAGAACACAAGATGCTGAAAGTAGCTTTTCCGGTCTCTGTCCACGCCGACAGCGCTACCTTCGAGATCCCGTACGGCACGATCCAGCGCTCCACCGGTTTCTCAACTTCCTGGGAAAAGGCTCG
>JAADFT010000359.1 GCA_013152765.1 Calditrichota bacterium
GTTCCAGCGGATCTGGTAGCGAGCTGGTGGCAGGTCGCGGTTCAGAATTGTGGACACCTGGCGACCGCGCACGTCGTACACCACGGCTCGGACCCGCGCCTTCCGCGGGACGTCCAGCACAAACTGCGTGTCCGGGTTGAATGGGTTCGGGTAGGCAGGACTCAGTGCAAAGTTGTGCGGCAGCCCTTCTCGCCCGTCGACCCGGGTCGCTTTACCAGCAAGCCAGATGCGGTCGATCCGGATGTGGGCATCGGCCACGTTGGTGGGATCCAGCCGGAGCCGCAAAATCGTACCTCGCCATTCGGCGTGCCCGCGCAGCGCCAAACCAACACGGTGCAGACGACCGTCGGTTTGCAAAGAGAAATGGATGCTCTTGGATTCGCTGAAGTAGGGTTCGTCGGTTCGAGCCCAGAAAAGCTGACCCGTGGTTCCTTTGTCAACGGCCATCACAATGTACACGCTGTCGAACTTCGCGGCCGACCAGTCGCCGAAAGGGCCTTCCAGGTAGGGGTCACCAGAGGTGGACACGCACGAAACCACGCCGTTCTCCACACGCACGTCGCGGAGGAAGCCATTCGGTATCCAGCCTTCCAGGTACTCTCTCTCGTTGAAGTCCCAGTTTGGCTCGCTGCTGCGTGGCACAGCCTTCGCGACAACAATCCGGATTTCCGTCGTGGGAGGCTCGGCAAGAACCTTCACAAAAAGCACGCCGGTGGGAGCGTAGTGCCAGCCCTCGCGCACGCTGTCAGGATCTCCGACTTCCGGCAAGACGTGCCCAGCCACACTCACCTGACGTGGCTTAGCAATCCCGGCGACGGCCATGAAACCGGAGTCAGCCAGAACTGGTTGAAGGCTAACCGCCAGAGACGAATCCGACACACTCACCTGGAGAGGCCAGGCTGCCGACACGTGCACAGAACCCGCTGGCACCGGCACGATGACCGTTGCGACGTCCGGATCAAGTCCCTGGAACCGCAGGAGGTTTCGCTGAATCAGCTCCGGGGACAGGTCCCAGTGGTAGGCTTCCTCGCCGGTCGTCATGTCGAAAGCATCCGGGTACATGCCTGCGTTCTCCGGGTAGTGCTGCGCCGTGTAGTCCTGCAGCTGCATCCCGAAGCGGACAAGGCCCTTCGCGATGTGTTGCCAGGTGGTGTCCCCGGTACTTTCGGCAAGTTTGCTAAGAGCGTAGGCCAAGTCCAGCCCGTTCCACTGCACAACCCGTCCAAACCACGCCCCCGTGTACCAGGTAGCCCCAAAGACAGGAATACTGCCAAAGGGCATGACCGGCCTCTCCGGGGCTTGCCAGAGGTAAAGAAACGGCAGCGATGTTTCAGCCCAGTAGGTGGCTCTCGCCAGGTAATCCTCGCGCCCCGTCAGGTGGTAACCTTCCACGTAGGCCGAGATGGCATTAGCGGCAGCGAGAACGTCCGGAGCGTGCAAAGGTACCTCCCACGTCTGCGCCCCACGCGGCACCTGGAACTGGTTCATGAATTCCAGAGCCTTGAGACCACGGTGCTTCAGAAAAGGGTTACCGGTGATCCTGGCTGCTTTCAGCACTGCGTACGCGCGCCGTGCGCAGGTCCCAAGCGTGGTTCCAGGCATGTTCTTGAGTGTAGGGTCATCGGTGTAGTCCCAGCCACCGTCGTCGCGCTGTGCAAGGGCGATGTGAGTGGCATGGCTCGTTTGGGCACGCCAGGCGTTCTCCAGAAACCCAGCCCTGAAGGGGAAATCCCAGCCCAAAGCCCCGGCGGATCCTTTCGCTACCAGAGATTGCGCTGCGCGCCTGAGCGTGTTCCGCGTTCCCGTTGTCAGTGCGACGCTGTTCTCGAAACTGGTGCTGAGCCAGGCATCTGCTGCCACGTTGCCGTCGAATCGCGGCCCCCACGGATCGTCAAGAACAAGATGCCAGCCCTGCGCGCTCGGTACCCAGAGGTGGAACATGAAACAACGCAGCCCCGTGTGCAACGCCTCGCGCTCGGTCTCGCTGGGTACCGGAAGAACGGGCAACCCGTGCTTCTGAATCCACCGTCGCATGCCCGCAAGAGCGTTCCCATTCCGGATAAATTCAAGCGTCGCCGCCAGGCGAATTGTCTTCCCCGCGGAGAGCGTGTAGGGCTGTTCCGCTTCGGGGGCATTCTCCAGCCTCCAACCCGGCACCGGCGGTACCACCAGACCCAGGAGATGCCCATCCAGGTTTTCGAGGACGTTCGGCGAAGCGAATTCCGGATTGGGCAGCGTTTGCCCCGGAGCCCATTCCTGCAGCGGATCCCAGGAGTACACCACGGTCCACCCCTCGGCACTGACCGACATAAACGGTGCCGTCACTCTGTAAGGGTTCGGGTAAAAGCGACCGTTCTTCGGTTCGTGCACGTCCAGCGTGCTGGACGACTCCTCGCCGTCCACAAGCCACTCGAGCCCGGGAAAAATCGCCGCCGTCTTCTCGCTCCCAAAGCTCCCGTCACCGAGGCGCAACGCCGGGCCAGACGCGTTCAGCACTTCCGCCTGGACACTCGTGCGGTAGAAGTAACTGGCAAACACCTGCCCTTCCGCGACGACAAAACGCGCCTCTACATCCCAAACGGCACCTCCCGCATCCTTAGCTGTACCGTGCATCACAAGCGTGTCCACCGTACTCCCGGTCCTCTGCTCGCCCGTCGAAAACGGCACTTCAAATCGGCATGCGGTTCCGTCAGCAAGCCTCACTGCCAGCTGGGGAAGTCGCAGCGTTCCCATCCGCGTCCAGTGATCGCCTTCAGCAACGTAAACGCCCAGAACACCGTAGGACGAATCCGCTCGCTGGACAGCCAGCCGCACCTGCGGACACTCGGCAAGCCAGGTGCCGTCCGGGAGCTGCACGACACGGGGCTCGCCGGGCACCTCGTCCGGCAGGGCAGAGGGAGAATTGTGCACTACAAAGACTGTTGCTGTGTCGAGAGGCGAAAGGCCCGGCGCCTCAAGAAGAACGCGTACTGTGTCCTGACCGGGAGCCGCGGCTTTCACGGTCCAGTCCAGAGCAGCAGTGGCGCCCGGGAGCAACTCCGGCAGCGCACGTGTTAAGGGATCCGAAGTAGACAGGGCACTCGGGAGCGAAATCGTGGCCGTCGCCTGCCGGAGCGCTTGCGCCCCGAAGTTCTTAACGCGCAGCCGGAGCGGAAACTCCACGCCGGCAGCCACCCAGGACACCGCGGGCGAAAAGGCCACGATCCGCGGCATGGGTCCACGCTGAATCACTCGAATGTAGTCAATCTCGAGGGGAACCGGATCCTGACCGGGGGCAATGCCCGGACCGGGGTCCAGCCGCAACCGCGTGATCGTTCCCCGCCACTTCTGGTGGCGGCCGATGGGAATTTCGTAGACGTGGAACCGTCCGTCAGGGATCAGGGTGAAACCAATTTCCAGACCTGCTTTGAAGTGCGGCTGCGTGTCGGTCGTCCAAAAGAACTCGGCATCGCGCTGCTCGCCCGAAATCCGCATTCGCAGCACGATTACCACAGCAGAGTCGCCGGGAATGCTCAGTCCCCAGCGGCTTGCCATGTACGGGTCAGAACCGGTGATTCTCGTTCGCAGCGCACCGGCCTGGACCTCCAGCGGCGCGAGGCTGTGGAGAGCGGTCCATCCCTCGGTGTCGCCCTCCGTGCCGAATTCCCAGGCGACGACGGTCGTTTCCTGGGCACGCAGACCAGACGACACTCCAAGACAAACGACCAGCAAGAACCAGACGCTCCATTTGCGCATGTTCCTCTCCTTCCCTACCGTTTGGCCGGGT
>JAADFT010000360.1 GCA_013152765.1 Calditrichota bacterium
GCCTCGTCTGCCAGAGATTGAAGCTTAACGAGTGTATCGGCGAGTTCGGCGTTCATAACGGCCTCGCTCTAATTCTGAGACGGCTCGCACCCGGCCACCCAGGAGCACAAACACCACTCCAAAGGTGTTGCAGCCTGCGACTTCTATCTGCTTCCCTGCACACACATGGTAGCACACCAACATCCTGCGGTCGGGCACTATCAACAGTGCAAGGCGCTATCACGCAGGATATGCTTGTGTACCGAGCTTATCTCTCGCATCTGCATCCCGCAAGCAATTTAGGAAAGCAGCTTAAGCATCGATCACGCTCTTGCCTCACACTTCACGTCCGGTCTGCCTGCTGCTCGGCGGTATCGAACGGCCGGACGATGCGGCGTTGGTAGCGGATGACGTCTGGTGGGAGTTGGTCGTAGCCCATGGCGGCTCGGACGGAGTTGACGCGGCGGAGTATCTGGAGCAGTTGTTTGCGGATCGGAGCGTAAGGTTCAAACGGCACGTTCCAGAACTCCCGTGCTATGGTCTCGGCACGCCTGTGGGCGGCAAGCTCTAGGAAGTGGGCCATGAGTTCCCGGTAGCGCCTGCGGCTGATCTGGACGCGCACGCGGTAGCGGCCGTCGGGCGGGGCCGGGCTCTGCGGCGACGGCTTCTTCAGGAACTGGCCCCGCTTCACAGTTATCGAGTAGCCGCCTATCTGCAGCGGGTACTTGCGTATGTCGCGGATCGAGGAGCGCTCTTCTTCGAAGAACCGGTGCTTGCCGTGCGTTGCCAGGAGCACGAAGAACGGGCCGATACGCAGGTAGTGCATGTTGGCCCGGCCGGCCTTCTTTCGCCTTGCACGCTGCTGCCGTGACAGGGCTATGTCATACTTCTCGATCAGCTTCCGGTCCACAGCCTGCGGGTCTTTGTTCTCCGGTATGTAGCCTGTGACGTAGAACCAGTATCCGTGCGGCAGGTAGTTGCTCGCCAGAATCTGGATGAACCCCTCGAGGCAATTGGCTTCGCACCGGTACTTCATGCACTAGCCTGCGCAGCGAAAAAGAAAGAAGGTGGGCTTGCATTATCGGCCCAAGCCCCAAGGCCAAATCCTTCTGGCCTGCATTGCGTGCCGGCATCTTTCCCGTGAAGCCGGCCGGCCACGCATCTGCGGAACCTCACCCCATCTGCAACCTCGGAACCTTCCCCTTGCTAACATCCTGCCTGTCAGTTTCGCCGCTGCGGCGGTGCATACTTTCTTCCAAGTTGCACCGCCGCCAATTCCATTGGCGTACCGCTTAAACCTCTTCGCGATGCCAGTTGCAGTACTCGACGCGTACCGCCCCTGTGCATCGCCAATTCGCTGTCAAAGGAGGCGGTTCCTCCCGGAGACGTCTCGTTTGACCGCAGTTGCATCCTTCCATGGAACCTGCGCCGGGGCCGCTTGCAGGCAGCACCGGCGCAGGTCGCAACTCCCGTCTGGCCGAAGCCAGTCAGCCCTTTCTCGGCCTTACGTGCCCAGCACCACCTGTAAGCACAGCACGGGTCCCGAGTGCCTTCCCGGGCACACCGCTCGGCCCCGACTGCCGCTCCCGCAACAGCCGGCACCGACTCCTACTCAGGCCACACTCCCAGACTCGAGCCTTTCAACCACCTGGCCAACTCTCCAGGCACCGGGTGACCAACTCCCGGCAGCTCGAGTCCTTCCTGCGTTAGTCATGCCTGTCGCTCCCATGGTCACGTGGCTAGCGGGGCGTTACCCCGCGGGGCCATGCTCGGCCCTATGTGCGGCTGTCAGGCCGCCATAGTTTCCTCGCCGCCGGCGGCACCGTGCACGCCGTGCAGCGAGATTTCAGGGGGCAGAAGAAAGAAGCTCCCCCTTACCCGCGGGCCGAGGGCCGTTCGCCACCTGGGCCTGCCCTATCGGGCCTGCCCAGGCATTCTCGGCGGCGTCTCCATGGGAACTTACCAGCAAGCCCTTACGGGCCTTTCATCGTTGAGCTCTTCGCGTTCGGAGACTTACTCCGATACCCGCACGCGTTACCGTGCGGCAGCCGCCCTCACGAGCGTGCTGGCTCCCGACGCTGGCGCACGTTGAACGCTCCCCGCAAAGGGAGTCGAACCCCGTGGGCGGATTTGGGGCCAGAGGCACCCCGCACCGACTTCAGGCATGACGGCTCGCACCCGGCAGCACTAAGCACCGGGCACGAGTCTGTCCGCATCGCCCTCGTTCCGTCTCCGCCTGCCCGGCCGGCACAGCGACACTGTGCAGCCGCGGCAGACCTTCGCCACTATCGCCTATTGGATCGAACGCTGGGATTACTCTTACCTGCGATACAAAGGCAGCTAAGGATTACTCCAGCGAGCCTCCATCGAGCACGGACAAGCCACTCTCGCGGCATCCGGCTCTACCGGCAGAGCACATGCAGGTGGTCAAGCCTGCCCCTTAGCGTGGTTGGTGGCCACGTTTACCGGGTGTGCTCCCCAGACGGAAGCGCGTCACAACGCGTTTGCGTCATTGACGATCGCAGAGCACGATCCTGACTCTGCAAAAACCAGACTACACCCGCTGCCTGCCTTACTCAAATTCGAGAACTGAGATGAATGTGAAAGGCGAGCACGCTGAAGTGTGCCAAGTGCGCTTCAACCGATCGAAAGCAGCCCCTTGCGTTCCGCGTACTGGCAGATGAACTGCTCGCGCAAGGCTTGGAGCCTCTCGCTGCTGTCCTTTGCGGCACGGAGCCAGGCGTCACGCACGACCTTGTTCGCGTTCGCCATTGCTTCCTGCTCGAGCTTTTCCTGCTCCGCCTCCGAGAGCGAGTTCCAGAACTTCCGGAACGCCTTCAGCCGTGCCGCCTCCGCCGCCTTCGCTGCCTTTTCCGCCTCGGCGATGCGCTTGCTCGCCGCGCTCGGCTCTGCAGGCCGCTTGCTGCGCTCGAGTTCCAGCTCAAGCTCCTTCGGCATCTGGTAGTCGTCGCGGATCGAGGCGGCAAGGTAGCCGGCCGGGTTCTTGATCCGCTTAAACTCCCCCTTCTTCTCCATCCAGTCGTGCAGCCTTATCTTCTCTTCGATTTTCTCCGGCGGCTTCTCCGCCACAAGCTGCCTTGCAACGTTGCGGTGCACACCGCGCTCGAGCAGCTTCTCCAGCAGTGCCCGGCGTGGCGTATCAAGCTCAATCACCTCGCATCCGCTCGCGCAGTCTTCCTCTTCCTCATACTCTTCGCCCGCCTCTTCGCCGGCAGCGAGCATTATCTCCCACTTTCCGCGCGCCACTTCGCGAAACCTCTCATCGAGCTTCTGCGGCTTGAGGAACCCGATCTTTTCGAGCTCTTCCAAAGCACCCGTTAGCTTTCGCTTGAGCTGCGCCGTATCGTACCTGCGTGTAAGCCCGATGTGGTTGTAAGCGAAATTCTGCAGCTCGAACTTCACTACCGGCGTGCGGCAGAAGTGTTTGTCCAAGAACCGATACGCCTGCTTCGCAATCGGCGAGCGTAGCGACCTGTAAACGTCCATGTCGAGCTTCTTGAGATGGTTGGTCCGGAAGTTGTCGAAGACCACCTTGTTCCACGTGAAGCTCGATCTCACCTTCCCGCCCGCTCTATCCTTGCTGCGCAGCTCGAGGGCCTCGATCACGTGGAACGTCCTGCTCGTCCATGCGCGAATGCGGTTGTCCCACCACGATTGCTTGTAGTACAGCGTCACGCCGGCCCAGCGATTAAGCGAATCATGCAGCCGCTGATAGGAACGCCCGCTGTGCGACCAGCCCAGGATTTCGAGAAGCTCGTAGCGGCTGAACCTGACCTTCGCCTCCTTGAAGTTGTTCTTGAGCTGCGTAAGCTCGATCAGCCCGAGCAGCACGTCGCTGTCCAGGTCCCTGGGCAGCCCGAGCTTATCGGCGCCGGATATGGTCAGCTCGCGCTTTAGCTCCTGCCCCGTGTTCTCGTCGTAGATCGTGTCGCCGAACTCGAGCGTCTTCGGGTCATTGCTGTAATGGCGGCCGAGCAGCACGAGCGGGAACTCGCACAGGTTGAGCTCATCCGCTGCAAGCCGCCTGCCCTTTTGCCGCTTCTTACCGATCGCCTCCTTCTTGCATGCCTCCGTGCTTCGCCTCACTGTTCCCCCTCATTCGAAAAAGAAAAAAACAGCAACAGCATGTTGTTGTTATTAACAACAACAACATATCTATATTTATAGCCGGAGCCCAACCGGCTGAAATCACTCGCTTTCCTACTCCAAACCCTGCCCATAAACACGGTAAATCCTGCCCGTAGACACGGTAGTTTCCTGCCCGTAGGCACGGTAATCCCTGCCCGTAAGCACGGTAATTTGGCCCAAATCCTGCCCGTAAACACGGTAGTGGCCGGGGTCAATGATTTCAGCAACTTGGGCCAAAACCCTCCCCGTAGGCACGGTAATTCCTGCCCGTAGGCACGGTATCCCCGAGGCGAACCCTGCCCGTAGACACGGTACGTGCAGAGTTCAATGATCTCGGCGACATAGCTCAGAAACTGCCCGTGGAGACGGTATCTGCGGATCGAATCCTGCCCGTAGACACGGTATTGGCTGTAAGCTGAGCTGGTTCCGGCTAGGTTGAATGCGCGCCTGCCGCTTGCTTCCTGCCGCGGCGGTCGGTATCGGCGATCTGCCAGTGCCTTCAGCATCTTAGAGGCGCCAACGCAACGGCCAGCAAGACCGGTCCCCCTGCCCGTGGTCACGCTATAGCAAGCACGGGCCCCACACAGTCTAACCACCTGCTCTGCTTGCCCTTTGCCCAAACCCTGCCCGTAAAGACGGTACACCCTGCCGCACCTTGGCTCTGGCACTTACGGGCACATGGAACCTTGGCGAGCAACCCTGGAGCTACACCTCGCTGCCCGGGCAAACTTCAAGCGGCTTAAACTCTCGAGCCGCACCATATCGCGCTCTGCCCGTTCGCGCAACGGGTATTTTTCAAGCTTGCTGTAAGGCAGGCTGTACGACTTGCAAGCTTGCTTGTAAGCAATCAAGCGGGCAAGCACGAAGCAATGCCAGCCTGCCCGAGGGCAATCCAGCAAGCCGGCCGGCATGCCATAAGGCTTGCAAGCAAGCTGGAAAGCAAAAAAACCTACTTGCCAGATTGAAAGCTTTGCGCTAAGTCAGTTCCCATGATGTTCGTGTTCGCAAACACCAAGGG
>JAADFT010000361.1 GCA_013152765.1 Calditrichota bacterium
GGCACGACCCAGCCCGCTTCCCAGCCGCGCTCGATGAGATGCCGTTCGATTTCCCGGATGGTCACCGGGTCCTGATTGATCGCCAACGTGCACGATGCTTCACACGGCGCCGGACACACTCTTCCCGTGAATTCCGGAAAATTGTTGGTGCTGTGCAGGATTTCGAGCGCCTCGCGCCACTTGCCGCGCGCAACCAGATCGTTCCAGTCTGGAACGCGGTTTCCCAGCGGGCACCCGAACATGTGACAGTGTGGGATGCCGCAATCCATGCACCGGGAGGCCTGCAGTTGCAGGCTGTGCTCCGGCAACCGCAGTTCGAACTCGCGAAAATCGCGAATGCGCTCCTCCACAGGCCGCTTGGGCGGCTCCTCGCGCGGGATTTCCAGAAACGCTGTGGGTTTACGCATTGTACACCTCCTCGGTGGCAGCAACAGTCTCGCGGTCCCGGTCCTCTTCCATCCGCATGCGCTCCAGCGACTTGCGGTAGTCGATGGGCATCACTTTGACGAAGAGCGGCAGGTGCGCCTGCCAGTTGTCCAGGATCATCTTGGCCCTGGCGCTGCGTGTGTACGCGTAGTGACGCTCCAGCATGCGTCGAAGCTGAGCCTCGTCCTCCGGATCCCACACCGTTTCCAGATCCACCATGTCGAGATTACAGCGCGTGTCAAACAGCTCCGTGGGGTCGTACACGTAGGCGATGCCGCCGCTCATTCCCGCCGCAAAGTTGTTCCCGGTGGGACCGATGACCACCACCACGCCGCCGGTCATGTACTCGCAGCCGTGGTCGCCCACGCCTTCCACCACGGCCGAAGCGCCGCTGTTGCGGACCGCGAATCGCTCGCCAGCAATTCCGTTGATGTACACCTCTCCACCGGTGGCGCCGTACAGCACCACGTTGCCAACGATCACGTTGTCGTGCGGTTGAAACGTGGCCCCTTCTGGCGGCACCACGATGATCCTCCCGCCAGACATGGACTTGCCGAGGTAGTCGTTGGCATCGCCAGATACTTTCAGAGTAACGCCGGGGGCCAGAAAAGCGCCAAAACTCTGACCAGCGGACCCGGTGAAATTGACGCGGATCGTGTCGTCAGGCAGTCCCTTCGCGCCGTGCAGGCGTACAATCTCCCCGCTGAGGCGTGCGCCAACCGTCCGATCCACGTTGCGAATGGGGAGCGAAATCTCGACCGGTTTGCGGTGTTTGAGGGCCGGCTCCGCCAGCTGCATCAGCTCGGCCTCCAGAGGCGTGTCTGCCCGGCGCTCGTGTCGCCGCGTGGCATGAAGCGCCGGTTTGCCGTTGCCATTCGCAGGCAGTTCGAGGATGGCAGACAAATCGACCTTCGAGGCCTTCCAGTGTCCCTCCAGACGGTCCGGTTCGAGCACATCCGTCCGCCCGACCATCTCATCCACCGTGCGGAAACCGAGTTCCGCCATGTACTCCCGCAATTCCTGGGCAACGAAACGCATGAAGCGCTCCACATACTCCGGCTTCCCGGCGAACCGAGCGCGCAGCCGCGGATCCTGGGTGGCCACTCCTACCGGACAACTATTCAGGTGGCACTTGCGCATCAAGACGCAGCCGAGCGTAACCAGCACTGCCGTGCCGAAACCGAATTCTTCCGCACCCAGAAGCGCCGCAATGGCCACGTCACGGCCCGTCTTGAGTTGCCCATCCACCTGCACCCGAATGCGGTCGCGCAGCCGATTCTGAATCAGCGACTGCTGCGTTTCGGCCAGCCCGAGCTCCCAGGGCAGTCCCGTGTGTTTGATGGACGACAGCGGCGAGGCGCCCGTGCCACCGTCGTGACCGGAAATCAAGACCATGTCGGCGTTGGCTTTGGCGACGCCCGAAGCGATCGTGCCCACGCCGACCTCAGACACGAGCTTCACCGACACTCTGGCGCGCGGGTTAACCGTTTTCAGATCGTAAATGAGCTGCGCCAGGTCCTCGATCGAGTAAATGTCGTGATGCGGTGGCGGTGAAATGAGAGTGACACCGGGCGTTGTGTGGCGAACGCGGGCAATTTCGGCAGTCACCTTGTGGCCGGGCAACTGGCCGCCTTCGCCAGGCTTGGCTCCCTGGGCAATTTTGATCTGCAGCTCGTCGGCGTTGATGGCGTACTCCGTGGTGACGCCAAAACGCCCCGAGGCAATCTGTTTGATGGCCGAACGCTTGCTGTCGCCGTTCGGAAGCAGAACGTAGCGAGCCGGGTCCTCGCCACCCTCGCCCGAGTTGCTCTTGGCCCCGAGGCGATTCATCGCGATGGCGATCGTTTCGTGCGTTTCGCGGCTGATGCTGCCGAATGACATGGCCGCCGACACAAACCGTTTCACGATGCTGTCGACAGGCTCTACCTCCTCCAGCGGCACCGGCTCGCGCTTCTTGAATTTCAGCAAACTGCGGAGCGTAACGTGCTGCTCGGACTGGTCATCGATGAGCCGTGTGTACTCTTTGAAAAGGGCGTAGTCGTTGGTGCGCACGGCTTGCTGCAGTTTGTAAATGGCCTCTGTCGTCCACAGGTGCTTCTCACCCCCGCGCCGCTCGTGGTACGCGCCCCCCGGATCCAGCAGCTTCGAGGGTTTGCCGTCCTTCGGGAAACCCTTACGATGCCGCATGCAGCTTTCGCGAGCAATTTCGTCCAGACCAATGCCCTGAATCCGCGAAGCCGTGGCCGTGAAGTAGCGGTCCACCACATCCTTGTCGATGCCAATGGCTTCGAAAATCTGCGAACCGAAGAAGCTGTGGATGGTGGAAATGCCCATCCGACTCATGGTTTTGAGCAGCCCCTTCTTGATGGCCGTGATGTAGTCGTCCATCGCCTCTTCCGGCGATTTGTCCACGCCCAGCATCCCGGTCACGGCCAGATCGTGCACCGTCTTGAACGCCACGTAAGGGCACACGGCGTCCGTACCGTAGCCGATAAGCAAAGCGAAGTGCATCACCTCGCGAGCCTCGCCCGTTTCCAGTACGATCGCCGCGTCGTTGCGCAACCCCCTGCGGATGAGGTGGTGGTGCAGTCCGGAAGCGGCCAGCAGAGACGGGATGGGCACGTGGTCCTCGTCCACGTGGCGGTCGGTGAGAATCAAAATTGTGTACCCTTCGGCGATCCGCTCCTCGGCTTCGCGGAAGACGCGTTCCAGCGCCTCTTCCAGGTCGCGCCCGTCGCCATCAGCCGGAAAAAGAATGTCGATGTCCACCGCCTTTAGCCCTGGATGAGCCGAAGCGCGTACCCGGCGCAGGTCCTCGATGGTCAGAATCGGGTGGTACAGTTTCAGCCCACCGTAGTGTCCCGGAGTTTCGTCCAAGACGTTTTTCTCGCGCCCCACGAAGCTCTCGAGCGACATCACCAGCTCCTCGCGCAGCGGATCGATGGGCGGATTCGTAACCTGCGCGAAAAGCTGTTTGAAGTACGAAAAGAGAAGCTGCGGGCGGTCGGAGAACACGGCCAGTGCAGCGTCGTTGCCCATCGAGCCGACCGGCTCCTGACCGCGAGCCGCCATTGGCGCGAGAATCATTTTCAGCTCTTCGTTCGTGTAGCCGAACGTATGTTGCAGACGAACCAGTTCGCCAGGTTTCGCCGCAGGGCTGCTCGCCGGGGCAAACATACCGCGGAGCACGATGCGGTTGTCGCGAAGCCAGTGGCGGTAGGGTCGCCGACGCGCGATCTTGGCCTTGATTTCGTTGTCAGGCACCACGCGTTTCTGTTTCAGATCCACGAGAAACATGCGCCCTGGCCGCAAGCGCCCAGGATGTTCTCCGGAGCGATGTCCAGCACGCCCGTCTCCGAAGCCAGCACCACACAGCCGTCCTTAGTGATCGTGTAGCGGGCCGGGCGCAGACCGTTGCGGTCCAGAGTTGCGCCGACGTACCGTCCGTCCGTGAAAGCAAGTGTGGCCGGACCGTCCCACGGCTCCATCAGCGCCGCGTGGTACTCGTAAAAGGCGCGTTTGTCGGCGCTCATGCTCACCTTGGGACCGTAGGCTTCGGGGACCATCATCATCATGGCGTGCGGCAACGAGCGGCCAGCCATGACGAGCAGCTCGAGCGCATTGTCAAAGATCGCCGAGTCGCTGCCGCTCTCATCCAGGATCGGCTTGATCTTCTCAATGTCTTCGCCAAACAGTTCGGAAGCCAGGGTGGCCTCGCGCGCCCGCATCCGGTTGATGTTTCCGCGCAAGGTGTTGATTTCGCCGTTGTGGGCCACAAACCGAAACGGCTGCGCCAGGCTCCAGGTTGGCAGGGTGTTCGTGCTGTAGCGCTCGTGCAAGAGAGCAAACGGCGACTCAAACAGCGGATCTTTCAGGTCTTGGAAGTAGGTTGGCAATTGCCGGGCGGTCAACATCCCTTTGTAGTTCACCGTGCGCGACGAAAAACTGGCCACGTAGAACTGGCTCGTGTCTTCGGCCCACGTGCGCACCTCGCGCTCGGCCAGCTTCCGCACGACGTACAGCTTACGCTCGAACGCCTCCAGCGACCACTCGCCCGGCCCCACAAACAGTTGCGCGACGCGCGGTTCCGTAGACCGCGCCAGCTCCCCCAGGATGCCCGACCGGGTCGGCACCTCTCGCCAGCCCAGCACCTCGCCGCCTTCAGCCTCCACCAGATTCTCAAGCAGCGCCTGACACCGGTGCGCCAGTTTCTTGTCGGAAGGCAGAAAAATCATGCCCACGCCGTACTGGCCCGGGTCTGGCAGGACGAAGTCCAGCTCAACCGAGCGGAAAAAGGCGTCCGGGATCTGCACAAGCACGCCACAGCCGTCTCCGGTGGACTTGTCGCCGCCGACAGCGCCCCGGTGCTCCAGATTTTCGAGCACCTGAATCGCATCCACCACGACGGAGTGTCGGGGAATGCCGTCCAGGCGTGCCACAAAACCAACGCCACAACTGTCGTGTTCGTAACGAGGATCGTAAAGGCCGTGTGCTTTGACAAAGCCCGCTGAATTCTGGTAGGGTAACCGATCGACTGCCATCGTGCACCTCTGGCTACGGTGTAGGGATCGCGCGCGCCTCCGCGACAGGGAAGGCGCCTCCAAAATCGAATCGAATTTTGCAAAAAAGGGGGTACTGCGTCAGGCGGAAATGCTAATTCGAAAACCCGTGTGCAGGAGCGCCCCGCTCACCTCAGCCGAGATGAGCGTGGCGCCGCCGGGACCAAGCGATGGAGGAGTGCAACATTTACGGGGCACGAAGATCATCGCAAGAAGGCAGATACCGTTGTTGAGGAGTTAGCCACTACGCTCACAAAGATAAGATTTTTGCGCACTTTGTCAAGTATTTTTTTGTTGCTAACCTAAACTCCCTAACTCTCTTTGGCGCTTCAGGTCAACGGGTAAACTCAACGACTGCTCCGGTAGAAACTGGCGAAAAGCCGGTTGCCCCATTTTGGAGGGGTTTTGCCCGGATCAGCCCTCCAGTTCACTCCGAAGCAGACGATGGCTCACTCTGTTTGGCGGCACGAGAGTCGATGTCTCCCTCGTACATCAGGGCCTCGCGCCCACGCTCATTCGTGCGGATCCGGATGACGTCCTCGACCGGATACACGAAAATGATTCCATCGCCGGTGTGTCCGGTGTTTGCCGCCCGCCTGATCGCCTCGATCGCCTTTTCCACGTTGTGATCGCTGAGCACGATGTTGATCTGCATTCTTGGAAGCAGATCCACCCGGTACGTGCCGCCGCGTCCGGAAAGCGCAATCCCACCTCCACGTCCGTGGCCACGCACTTCCACAACGTTCATGCCCACAATGCCAATGTCGTACAGCGCCTGCTTGACTTCCTGCAGTTTCTCCTCGCGAATGAACGCCTCGATTTTCTTCGCCATCGTCACACCTCCTCCTCTACGCGTAGGCGCGCTCGCCGTGAATGCTCAGATCCAGACCGACTTCTTCCTCCACGTCCGACACCCGGATGCGCATGCCGACACCCAGCAGCTTCACGATCACGTACGTCATTCCAAAGGCGTAGGCAATGCTGATGACCACGGCGACGGCCTGAACAAGCAGCAAGTGCGGATTACCGTAGAGCAGACCATCCGCGCCGGCAGGATTTACAGCTCTCGAAGCGAAAAGCCCTGTTGCCAGCGCGCCCCAGGTTCCGGCCATTCCGTGGCACCCCCAGACGTCCAGGCTTTCGTCCAGCCCCCAGCGTCGCCGCAGCCGGATGGCCCCGTAACTGACCGGCGCCGCCAACGCACCAATCACAAGCGCGGCCATGGGCGTTACGTAGCCGGCAGCAGGTGTGATGGCCACCAGTCCCACGATCGCCCCCGTGACCAGCCCAAGGGTACCGAACCGCTCCCCGAGAGCCCAATTCAGGCCCATCCAGGCAAGGGTGGCAGCCGCAGCGGCCGTGTTCGTGGTTACCAGAGCATGAACTGCGAGGCCATTTGCCGCCAGAGCGCTCCCACCGTTGAAGCCGAACCAGCCAACCCACAGCAAGCCGGCCCCCAGCACCGTGTAGGGAATGTTGTGCGGCTCAAATGGCGCCACCGGAAATCCTCTTCGCTTGCCGATCACCCGGGCAACCGCAAGCGCAGAGAAACCAGCCAGGATGTGGACGACCGTGCCACCGGCAAAATCCAGTGCACCCATGCTACGCAGCAACCCGCCGTCTCCCCAGACCCAGTGCGCCACCGGATCGTACACAACTGTGGTCCACAGCAGCACGAACACGACAAAGCCGCCGAGGTTCACGCGTTCCACCAAAGCCCCCGTAATCAGGGCGGGAGTGATGATCGCGAACATCATCTGGAAGACAGCGAAAGCGGCCAGGGGAATGCTCGCCGCGTAAGTGGGATCGGGAGCGGCTCCTACACCCCTCATGCCAAGAAACGTGAGTCCGCCAATGAGCCCGCCGATGTCCTTCCCGAACGCCAGGGTGTAGCCAACGACCACCCACTGTACCCCGATTAGCGCCATCACAACAAAACTGAGACTCAGCGTGGAAAGTACGTTCTTGCGCCGGACCATGCCCCCGTAGAAGAACGCCAGCGCTGGCGTCATCATGAGCACAAGAGCAGAAGCAACCAATACCCAGGCAGTGTCTCCCGCGTTTGTCATGATCTTTCCCTCCTCACTTCCGAGACCTGAAACTGTTTCGTTCGAGTCATGTACTGCCCTCTGCGTCAGAACAACACCGCTTCTCGACAAAAAGACATGTCCAGAGGAAACAATTCGCCTCAAAATAGTGGCCAGCGGCAAAAGAGTACTACGACACCCTAAAGTTCACCGTGTTGCCCCGATCACTAAGTTAGCCGGGGCAGCAGGAACTACACGAGAGCAATTGGTCAGTGGGAAACGGATGCTGCTAAGCAGGTACGGTGGCTCAGCAAATTGTAGGAAAGCGCGTCGACATCCTCCGTTGTCGAAAAGCAAGAGCGGGACAACGGAGCCGGTCAACAACGTGGATGGGCTGATTTCTGGTGGGGGAAATCATGGTGCACTCAACATCTCATTTCGCGAACACAGAGCAATTCCTGATTGACTGCAAAGAAGATAATCCTTTCAGTCAAAAATGCAAGAATAATTTTTGGCGCGACCTGCTTTTGCCTAAGTTTCTTTGGCAGCAAGAACAAAAACCCAA
>JAADFT010000362.1 GCA_013152765.1 Calditrichota bacterium
TCTCGGCATGACGGGCATGTCCGTGCGAGCGGCGCGGGTCGACATGGCCTAAAAATGACGGCGAATCTTCCCACCACGGCTGCTGCCGAGGGCAGCCCAGGGGCGGAGGAACGCGTCCCTTCCCGCCTTGAGTGTGTGCCGACGGGCAGTCCTGTCTGCCCTTCCCATCCGATTTGCTCTGCCTCACCTTTGTTCACGTCTCCAAATGAAACAAATTTGCGGGCTTACACCGGCAATTTCAGGCTTGTTTTCTGCCATTTGAGCTGGTCCGGCAATTGTAACGACCGGGGTGCCTGGTCTGGAGACCTGCTGGGGACGGGTAGAGTGTGCAGTCTGGGCCGTGTCTGAAGAATTGTAAACGGCCTCGTTTGGTCGTTCGCTGGACTCTGTGGGTCGGGGAGTGATCGAAAATTCCTCGCCGGACCTGGGTGGGCGCGACAAAAGTCAGAAGTCAAAGGAACCACAATGCCGAAGAAGAGATGCTTTGTCGCCTACCGGTGCGACCGGGAAAACGAGTTCTGGGATGACGTCGAAGCACGGGGTTTTGAGATCGATTTTGTGGACTCGGAAAATGAGCTTGCCCAGGTGCTCCGTGCGTTGAACTGTCCCGTCGTGGTCACGACAGACAGCAACGCCTGGAGTAGCGCTGTAAGGGTCACGTCGCGGTTGACGGCTGGCGCCAGGGTGCTTCTTCTTCCCCTTGAATCCAGGAGTGTAAGCGTTGTGGACCCCGAGAACAGCGAGCGGATCCCGGGACCGTTCACCCGCTACCAGCTCGCGGACGCTCTGGAAAAGGCATGTGCGGTGGTTGCCACTCCGAACCAGGGAGAGCCCACTGACGGGATGGAGAATCTTCGCGAGCGGCTTGTGGCGCGAGTCCGGGAAGCGGACGGAAATGCAGCCCCAGATGAGGCGTGGTTTGAGCTGGTGCGGGAAGACTTGAGGGCTTTTCCGGAGGCAGTGGATTAGCAAAATCTGATGGAGGAATTGCAGACCAGAGTGGTTTGCTCCGAAGCAACGAGTTTTCGAAGCAGGTCCTGTTGCGAACACGGTTTCCAGGTAGGACTCGACCTGAACGAGCGGACGGACGTTCTTTAGGTTGTTTTTGACCCTGCTCTTCGGGTGCTGTAAGGGTGGCGTGATCCTGCTACGTCGGATTTGCTCGAGCAAAAGGGGAATGGTCCCTTTTCGGATCAAATCTCTGCGCAAATTGAAGTCGTGCCCGAGCGGAAAATAGCAGGGCCCTGACGTAGCGGGACCGATGCAGTACCCGAGTGAAATGAGAGACTCCATCTCCCTGGGAGGGGAAGCGACAGAGTTCGGGCGGCGTCTGGCGCCGCGCCTGAGCTGGAACCCAGGGAGGTTTTTCTGATGATCAGTTACCGGCGACACCGGTTTGTCGCTTCGTACCAGGTTTTCGACGCGGTCGTCATTCTGTCGGCGTCCGTTCTGGCCAGCGTGGCCGCTTCAATGCTGGGAATCGCGGCCCCGCTGAGCTGGCCCCCTTCTGCCAAAGGGTTGACTTTCCTGTTCGGGACACTTGCGGGTTTCCTGGTCGTCTTCGGTTCGACCGGGCTCTACCTGTCGCGCCGTCTTGAACAGGATCACGGCGAGGCACGGCAGCTGCTGAAAGCCACCGGGCTCGGTCTTATCTGGACCGCAGCTCTGGCTACTTTCCTCGGCCTGTCGACGGTCGGCTGGGCCTACCTGCTGTGCTTCGGCGGCCTGGCGTTTGTAGGCACTGTGCTGGCGCGCAAGCTGGCACGGCGCGTGTTGCAGCGTGTGCGCCTGCGGGGGAGAAACCTTCGTCACGTGGTGATCGTGGGCAGCGGCCGCCGGGCCGAGCGGCTCCTGGAGAAACTGCGGTCGCGGCCGGAGCTCGGCTACCACATCAAAGGCTACGTGGACAACCGCGTCGGCTCCGGGCTCGATGGTTTGCCGTACCTGTGCACCACGTCGGACTTCGGCCGTTACCTCGTCGACAACGTTGTGGACGAGGTCTTCATCACCCTGCCGATCAAGTCTCACTACGAAGAAATCCGTCAGATCCTCTCCGTGTGCGAGGAACAGGGCGTGCTCGTCCGGATCCCTTCGGACCTCTTCGACCTTAACCTGGCGAAAACCACGTCAGCGGACCTGGACGGCACCCTCATTCTGACTCTTTACACCGGCTCCGACCAGCACCTGTACCACATGTGGGCCAAGCGAACGATGGATGTGGTTGTCTCGGCATTCCTGCTTGTCCTGCTGTCGCCCGTGTTTTTGCTGGCGGCTTTGTTGATCAAGCTCACGTCACCCGGCCCGGTTTTCTTCAAGCAGAAAAGGATGGGCTACAACAAGCGCATTTTCGAGATTTACAAATTCCGCACGATGGTTGTGGACGCTGAGAAACGACAGGCCGAGCTGGAGGACAAAAACGAGGTGCCAGGGCCGGTCTTCAAGATGCACCGCGACCCCCGCGTGACTCCTGTCGGGCGGTGGCTGCGCCGACTCAGCATCGACGAGCTGCCACAGCTCATCAACGTGCTGAAGGGCGACATGAGCCTTGTCGGTCCGCGACCGCTCCCGCTTCGCGACGTCAGCCGCTTCGATCAGGACTGGGTTCGCCGTCGCTTCAGCGTGCGCCCGGGCATCACCTGCTCATGGCAGATTTCCGGCCGCAGCGAAATTCCTTTCGACCAGTGGATGCGTCTCGACCTGGAGTACATCGACAACTGGTCTCTGGGTCTCGATCTGCAGATTCTGCTCAAGACCGTTCCCGCCGTTCTGCGGGGCACCGGAGCGATGTAGGTTCTCAACCTTTCGGCGGGTGCGGCTTTTGTGTGTGGGGTAACGGTCGAGTTCCTCGCCTGGCCTGACTTTTCTTTTTGAAAACCGACCCCGAGCAGCCGGAAACAGAACTCAGGGGCACACTCAAGGCTGCAGAGTTTCTTCTCGGGACCGGCACGTGAGTTTTTCGCGTAGGTCGGTGTGCGTTTTTCGACCCGGGAACTGTGACAAGTCCGGAGGTTCTCGCGCGGACCGCGAAGCGAAGGGCTGGCAAAGTGTGCTTCTTTCGCACGGTGTTGCGGGTGCCACCCAACTTTCTGTGCACTTTTTGGCGGTTTTCCCTTGACTCAAGTGAAAGCTTTTCTTATTTTGTTGTCGCTTTGTGATACAGGTCACGGTTGGTCCTTCGAGGGGGAGGCGACGGGCAGGGAACACCAACTGTGAGGACCGGGCCATGGAAGGCGAGGCTACCGGGGCACAAGCTACCGTACTCGTCGTAGACGACGAGCCGCTTACCCGTGAACTCATCACCCGTTTTCTCAAGCGCGAGGGCATTGCCTCGGACGTTGCCGCCTCCGGGCGAGAAGCACTGCAGATGCTGCAGCAGCACGGCTACGACGTGGTGCTGACGGACATCCAGATGCCCGACATTTCCGGGATCGAGCTTTACCGGCGCGCCAAGGCGTTTTCGCCCGAGACGGCATTCATCATGGTCACGGGTTTTTCCGACACGGACACGGCTGTACAGGCGCTGAAGCTGGGGGCATTCGATTACCTGCTCAAACCGCTCAATCTGGACGAACTGGGGCTTTCCGTCCGGAAGGCCCTCGAAAAACGGCGAATGGAGCGGGAGCTTCAGTTGTACCGTGAGGCGCTTGAGAACAAGGTTGTGCGCCGCACGGAAGAGCTGATCGACCGCTCGCGCCAGTTGCGCCGCTTGCTCCTCAGTACCATCCAGACGCTGATCTTCACACTCTGGAAGCCAAGGACAAGTACACCGAAGGCCACTCGCGCAGGGTGGCGCAAATTTCCGCTTTTCTGGCGGAGAAGCTTGGACTGTCTTCTCCGGAGGTGCGGCGAATCGAGCTGGCCGGACTTCTTCATGACATTGGCAAGGTGGGTGTTCACGAACAACTCCTCCTGCTGCCGCGGCAGCTCACGGAAGAGGAGTTCGCGCAAATTCGAATTCA
>JAADFT010000363.1 GCA_013152765.1 Calditrichota bacterium
GAAACCCACCGGAGGTGGGTTCGACCTGGAAAGGGGCACCAAAGAGCGCTAACTAAAACCGGCTCCGTGCGTAGCTGTTGGTGTTTTGGAGTGCAACGACTCCCGTCGTTGCTCGGCGGTTCCCAGCACCGCCAGGGACGAATTGAAATTCGCTCTACATCCGATTCTTGGCCGCCGGAGAGAAGCGGCTTCTCGCGGGGGCACGGGGAACACGGGGTGTGCACCACGCGATCCCTGCGTTCCCCGCGGTCAAATGTCCTCTGCAGTTTTCCTCTCTGCATTCGGAGCCTTTTCCGCCCGTTTTCGTTGCATCTTTGTAGCCATTTCCCTACTTTTGAAACAGTTTGCGAGCAGGGCTGTGTTGTTCCTGCGGGCGCGGTTGCCTTTGGCAACGCAGGTGCCCGCGCTCGCATGGCCCGTCTTCCTGGTTGTTGTTGAATTCCCGCGGGGCTTTCCTTTCCAGACAAGATTTGGCGTCGCCACGCGTAGACCGGAGGTGAGGGATGTCGGTTTACGAGTTGATCCTCAAGCGCAGGACGATCCGTCGTTTCAAGCAGGACCCTGTGCCCGAGGAGCTGCTGGTCAGAATGGTGGACGCTGGGCGACTGGCGCCCTCGGGTGGGAATTTGCAACCTCTCGAGTTCGTCGTGGTGAACGATCCCGAACTGTTGCCACAGGTTTTCGCCGCAACGCGCTGGGCAGCCTACCTCGGGCCTGAGGGAACGCCCGCGGAGGGCGAGCGTCCCACAGCCTACATTGTGGTGCTGATCAATCGCAACATCCGGCCGGACGGAGGCTACCACGACGCTGGTGCAGCCATGGAGAACATGATCCTGGTAGCGCTCGAAGGTGGAGTGGGAAGCTGCTGGATTGCTTCGCTCGATCGCAACGCGCTCTACCGGGTGCTGGGCATTCCGCAGCACTGCGAGATCGACTCCGTGCTGGCCCTGGGTGTTCCCGCCGAGACGGCTGTTGCAGAGCCCATGCGCGACTCGATTCGCTACTACCGCGACGAGCAGGGCGTTCACCACGTACCAAAGCGCCCGCTTGCTTCCATTGCGCACCACAACCGCTACGGGCAGAAGCTTGTCGACTGACGAGGAGGTGCCGTGTTCAAGCTTTCCGTCATCACCGATGAAGTGAGCCAGGATTTTGAGAAGGCAGTCGCTTTTGCGGAAGAGTTTGGCCTGGACGGCGTCGAACTTCGCTCCGTCTGGGACACGCCTGTCGAGAAACTGACCAAGCAGCACATTGACGACATTCGGCGTGTGCTCTCGGGCACCAGGCTGGTGGTGAGCGCCATTGCATCTCCGTTCCTGAAATGCCACCCGGACGAGGTAGACGACCACCTGCGCATCCTGGGCCGTTGCATCGAGATTGCTGAGCACCTGGGCTGCGACACAGTGCGCACCTTCACGTTCTGGCGCAACGGGTCGCTGGAAGAGCGAATGGATTTGCTTCTTCGTACGTACGACAAAGCGCTTTTCCTGGCGCAGCGACTCGGCATCCGCCTGGTGGTTGAGAACGAAGACGCCTGCACCATCGGAACGGGGGAAGAGCTGGCCGCTTTCCTGGCGAAGATCGATTCGCCGCTGGCTCGCGCTTGCTGGGACCCTCAAAACGATTTCTACCGCACCAGAGGACAGCGGGATTTCCGGGTCGGCTACGAAGCCGTCAAACCCTACGTGGCGCACGTGCACATCAAAGATGCCCGCGTCAACCCGGAGACTGGCGAGGTGGAGCATGCCATCGTTGGTGAAGGCGGTGTGAACATTGAGGGCCAGATTCGCGCCCTGCTGCGCGACGGTTACCGCGGCTTCGTGTCGCTGGAAACGCACTGGCGGCCCGAGGAGCTACCGGAAGACGTGCGCCGCCAGCCCGGCGGCAGCGGTTTTTCTGAGAAGGCTGAGTACGCCAGCAGGATTTGCATGACCCGGCTGAAGGACATCGTGCAGAAAGTCGCCAGCGAGGAAGCTGCATGAAGGTCTGGTTGTTCATTCCCTGTCTGGTCGACCAGTTCTACCCGGAAGTTGGCGAGGGGATGGCCCGCATTCTGGCCCGTCTGGGTTTCGATCTCGAGTACCCGGCGGCGCAGACCTGCTGTGGGCAGCCAGCGTTCAATTCCGGTTTCTTCGAAGAAGCTGCTCGCGTGGCGGAGCATTTCCTGGATGTTTTCCGCGACGCACCTCTCGTGGTCGGTCCTTCCGGCTCGTGCATCAGCATGGTTCGCATTTTCTACAAGCGACTCAAGTTCAAAAAATACAGCCAGGAAGACGTGGCTGAGATCGGCAGCCGGTTCTACGAATTCAGCGAGTTCCTGGTCAAGAAAATGGGCATTGTGGACGTGGGGGCGCGGTTCGACGGACGCGTTACCTACCATGCCGCGTGTCATCTGCTGCGAGAGCTCGGTGTACGCGACGAGCCGCTTGAGCTGCTGAAACACGTGCGCGGCCTGCAATTCGTTCCGATGAAAGACGCTGAAGCCTGCTGCGGTTTCGGGGGGACCTTCGCCGTCAAGTACCCGCTGCTTTCTACCTCGATGGGCGAGTACAAGGTGCGTCAGGCTCTGGCTGTGGACGCCGAGTACGTCGTGATGAACGACGTCAGTTGCATGATGCACCTGCAGGGAATCATCGATCGGCAGAAACTCCCCTTGCGAGCGCTGCACATTGTTCACGTGCTCAGCGGTCTCCTGCCACGAGGCGCGCGGGAGGTGCAGGTATGAGGCCGGACCCACGGTACTTCGACCAGAACGTGCGCGAGAGCCTGGCCGACGAGCACCTTCAGGTGGTTCTGAGGAAGGCTTGCGACGAAGTCCTGGTGAAGCGTGCCCAGATGGTGGCCGAAATGCCACACTGGGAGCGCCTGCGCGAAGCCGCAAGTCGCATCAAAGCGCACGTGATGGCCAACCTTGACACCTACCTGCTTCAGCTCGAGCGCAACCTGACGGCCAACGGGGTGAAGGTGCACTGGGCCCGGGATGCCGAGGAAGCGCGTTCCGAGATTTTGGACATCGCCCGCAAACACAACGTGTGGACGGCCGTCAAGTCCAAGAGCATGACGAGCGAAGAAATCGGGCTGAATCCGTTTCTTGAACAGCGAAAAATCCGGCCAGTTGAGACGGACCTGGGTGAGTACATCCAGCAGCTCTCGGGCGAACCGCCTTTCCACATCGTGACTCCGGCCATGCATCGCAGCCGCCAGGATGTGGGACGCATCTTCGCTGAAAAGCTGGGTGTGCCGTACACGGAGGACCCCGAGAGCCTGACGCGAATTGCGAGGGACCGACTCCGCAGCGAGTTCCTTTCTGCCGAAATGGGCATCAGCGGGGCCAACTTCGCGGTGGCCGAGACTGGCACCATCGTGATTGTGGAAAACGAGGGCAACGCGCGACTCACGACCACGGCGCCCAAGGTGCACGTGGCTGTGCTGGGAATCGAGAAGGTGATTCCCTCTTTGCGCGATCTGCGTGTCTTCCTGAATTTGCTCAGCATCAGTAGCACGGCTCAGCGACTGCCGTGCTACGTAAACTTGATTCGCTCGCCGCGCCGCGAGGGTGAGCACGAAGGCCCGGAGGAAGTCCACGTCGTTCTGCTCGACAACGGGCGCACGGAGATTCTCACGGATGACGAAATGGTGCCGGCGTTGCACTGCATCCGTTGTGGCGCCTGTTTGAACGTCTGTCCAATCTTTCAGCGGGCCGGCGGCCACGCTTACGGCTGGGTACCAGGGCCCGATCGGGTCGATTCTCACCCCGCTCTACCGGGGGCTGGACGTGGGGTACCAGCTTCCTTTCGCGTCTTCCCTCTGTGGGGCTTGCTCGGAGATATGCCCGGTCAAAATCGACATTCACCACATGCTGCTTGGCCTGCGCGACAGGATTCACCACGAGCTGCCGGACTGGTGGCTGGAGCGTACGGCATTTCGACTCTGGGCTTTCGGCTCGAGCCGCCCCTGGCTCTACCGGCTTGGCGAAAAGACGTTGCGACTGTTCCTGCGTGTGTTTGTGCCGCATGCACGCGAGCTGCCAGTCCCCGTTTGGAGCAAAACGCGTGCTTTCCCGCGCCCGGCTCGACGCAGTTTCCACCGCCGCTGGAAGCGTTTGGCAAAAGAACTGAGGCGGGAGAAGGAGCGGGCAGCGAAATCTGTTGAGGAAGTGTAGATGTCGGACCGATCGCGAAAAGAGATTCTGGCGAAGATCCGCCGCATTTCGTCCCGGCGGGAATTCCCCTACGATCGCGAGGCCGTGGAGGCATCTGTCGATCCCCGGCCAAAGGGGCGGACCCTGGCCGACCACGTGGCGCTTTTCTGCAAGAGGCAGCAGGAGCTCGGCGGGCAGGTGCACGAAGCCGCAAGTGTGACCGAACTGGTTGACGCGCTGGTGCGACGTCTCTCCGAAATTCAGGATGGGCCAGTCTGGGTTGAAGCCGGACTGGAACTGGGCGGCGAGTCCATCCTTGACCGTCTGCGCAGCGCCGGGGTCCCGAATCTGAACGAGGCAACGGAACCCGAGGATTCAACCCTCTGGAAGCAACTCCTCGCTGATGCCAGCGTGGGCGTGACCGGTGCAAACTGGCTCCTGGCCGAAACCGGGAGTGTTGTGCTCGTGCACCGGCCGGGACGTCCTCGCATGCTGAGCCTCTTGCCAAAGCACCACTTCGTCGTGGCGTCCGTGTCGCAGCTGGTACCGAATCTGGATGAGGTGATTCCTTTACTTGAGCGAGTCCACGCTGACGCCGATTTCGCCGCGGTGACGATCGTGACGGGCTCGAGTCGAACGGCAGACATCGAGAAGATTCTGATCAAGGGTGTGCACGGGCCGCAGAACCTGGAGGTTTTCCTGCTTGTCGGATCGCCAACGTAAGAGCCGGAGGGAGACAAAGTGCTGACGACCGTCGACTACTGGGTTGTTGCGATTTACGGAGTGCTTGTGGCGGCATTAGGCTACGCCGCCAAGCGCCTGGTTCACAACACGGAGGACTACTTCACCGGAGGGCGCAGGGTGCCGTGGTGGATGGCGGCCATCTCGCACCACGTGTCGGGCTACAGCGCCTTTGCGTTCGTGGGCTACGCCAGTGTCGCCTACACGACGGGCTTTGCCATCTGGACGCTGTTCGCCTGGCCCTGCTTTGTGGCGCTGATGATTGGCGCCTACCTGTGGGCGCCCCGGTGGTCGCGGTTGCGGGTGCAGACGCCCATCGAATACCTGGAGCGTCGTTTCAACAACACCGTGCGGCAGGTGTTTGCGTGGAGCGGCATCGGTGTGAAGTTCATCGACGAAGGGGCGAAGCTGTACTCGCTGTCGATGGTAGTGCACGTGGTCACCGGCTGGCCGCTCCAGCAGGTGATCGTTGGTACGGGCATCATCACGATCCTGTACCTGTTCATGGGCGGTTTCTGGGCCACGATTCTCACCGATTTCGCGCAGTTCTTCATTCAGTTCTCGATTACCCTGGTGCTCGTGCCGCTGGCGCTAAAAGCGGTAGGTGGCTGGTCGACGATGTGGTCCAGCCTGCCCGAAGGGATGGGTAGCCTTTTCAACGGCACGATCACACCGTGGTTCGTGTTTGTGTACGCGATCGTGATCGTCCTCAGCTACAACGGCGGCACCTGGGGATTGGCGCAGCGGTTCTACAGCATCGGTCGTGCCAAGGATGCGCGGAAAGCGGCGCTCCTGTCCGGCTTCCTGTACCTGCTTTACCCGATTGCCATCTACACACCCGTCTGGGCGGCCAGGTTGATTGTTGGGGAAATCCAGAATCCGGAGCAGTCGTACGTACTCGTGGCCGAACACCTGCTGAAAGGGCTGTCGCCAGGATTGCTTGGCCTGTTCGTCATTTCCATGTTCGCTGCCACCATGTCCATGATCGACTCGGATCTGAACGCCCTCTCGGCCGTGTTCACGAAGGACATTTTCGAGCGCAACTTCATGAAGAACCGCAACGACCGACTGCTGCTGAAGGTTGGCATCATCGCGACGGTTGTGCTGGGAATTCTGACGATCCAGTCGGCTTTGCTCACCATCAAACTGCAGGGTGCGTTCAAGGCCATGATCGAGTGGTTTGCGGCCATTCTGGGCCCCGTGTCCATCCCGCTGCTGTTTGGCATGCTGTACAGCAGAACGACCTGGAAGGGAGCGTTGGGCGCGTGGGCTGGTGGTTTCGTGACGTTTGTGTTCGTCAAGTACGCGGTGCCCTCCCTGTTCGGCGTGAGCACAGGCTTCCCGGAGTACACCGGCGCCGAGTTGCTGGTGACGTTCGCCATCTTTTACATCGAGGGGCTGGTGAGCCGCAGAACGCCGGAGGAAGAGGAACGCGTGCGAACGCTCTTTCGCCAACTGGAGGGGGAAGGTGAACAGCTCTGAACGATCTGGTCTGAAGGAACGACAGGACATCAGTGAACCCCGAAGCGTCAGCGAGTGGCTGACGATCCTGACGGACGGCCCGTCACAGGAGAGCCTTTGGCTGCCCATCTACGGTGAGGCGCCCGAACTGTGGCGCGAGAAGGCCAGGGCCGTCGAGCAATTGCTTCGGTTGCATCAGCGCGAGTTCGGCGGCGACCGGCCCGTGTGGTTGCTTCGGGTGCCAGCCCGCATCAACCTGATGG
>JAADFT010000364.1 GCA_013152765.1 Calditrichota bacterium
CCGCTGGCCAGGTCGTCGGCACCTTTTTCTTTCGGAATCCAGCCCGACTGCGGGTCGTAGTACAGTCGTCCATGGAAGTAGCGGCCATCCTCAGCGCGCGCCGAGTCGGGACGCCCCACGTTCCACTTCACGTAGAAGTGACTCAGGTGGAATTCGTAGAACAACCTTGGTGACACTGTGTGTGTGGCCTTGATGCCGATCAGGCTGGTGTAGCGGTTGATCAGGGGCTTGTAGTACGGGTAGTAGAGCTGGTAGCCACCTCCGCTGTAGGAAATCCGGTCTTCCTCGCTCCACTTGCTGGTGGAGCTACCCTGCGTGACGGATCGAACCTCGGAGTACAACCCGTCGAAGATAACCCGGAAATTGGGCGAGAACTGGTTCACCAGTTTCAGGGAACCGATCCGCTCGTCGTAGCCTTTTCTAGCGTGAGGGATAAAGAAGGGATGAAACTCGTACTTGCCGCCAGCCAGGAAAGTGGTTTTCCAGGGCATGAACGGCACCGGTCCTGACAACGAAAAGTCCACGTTGTGTCCGGCCAGATGGCCGTACTTGCGAGGCCGGTGACGCCACTTCCACAGTTCGTACGCCTCCTGCGGAGTCAGGTCGTTGTTGGGGTCACCGTCGTTCATCAAGTTTTCGGAAAACTTGTTCCAGCCGATCCAGGTCTTGATGATTCCCTGACGGCCTTCTTTCAGAATTAGAGTGTCTCCCTCGAAAGCTTTTGGCCCATCGAGCAGCCGGTACTCCCAACGGCTCCGTCGGTCAAAAATGCTGCGACCGTAGTGGGGCCTGTGGGGCGGATCGAACTGGTAGTCGATGTTGAAGTGGAATTCGGGACTCGGATCTTTGGTCACAACGTTGATGAGACCCGACCGTGCCTGGCCGTACTCTGCGCTGAATCCGTTGCGCATGATCTTGATTTCCTGCACGATGCCGGGGTTCACGCTGATGACGGGCCGGTTGAATTTCTGGTCCACCATCTCCATCCCGTCGAGCAAGAAGCCGATCTCGTTCGCCTCGCCTTCACGGATTTTGATCTCGCCCTCGATGATGTTGCCCGTGACGCCCGACTGCAGGCCAAGCACGTCTTCCACACGGTTGGCAAACGGTGTCTTCTGGTAGTCCTGCGCCGTGACGTAGCTCTCCGTTCCGGCCACGTCCACCTGAATCAGGTCGCGCTTCGCCTCCACCACCACCTCTTTCCCCTCGATTGCCTGGGGAGAAAGGCGGAAATTCACCGTGGCGGTACGGTCGACAAACACCTTCACGCCCTCGACCGTGGACGAAGCGTAACCGATCATCCTCGCGGTGATGTTGTAAATCCCCGGAGGCACGTTCAGGATGATGAACTGTCCATTTTCGTCTGTGGCGGCCCCGAGTGGATTGGGCAATCGGACCACCTGACCATTTACGATCTTCTCCCTGATGATCACGTTGACGCCCACCAGGGGATCGTTGGTCTCGGCATCTCGCACAAAACCGCGCACCTTCCCCGTCACACCAGCAAAAAGCGAAGGTGCAGACCCCAGGGCAACCAACATGAACGTGAGAAATACCACCCTACCGAGTCTTCGCTGCATGGTGAAGCTCCCGATGATTGTTACATCAACGCGTTTGTTCTGGTTTGAACGCAACTACGTCGTGTTGAGCCCGTAACTTCCGCATCCCCCGGGGTGCGCTTCTTCGGCAAGGACCAGGGCAACGGAAAACTGCACAGGCAAAACGACTTCGGCAAGCCGATCAGTTTTGGGTGAGGAAGAAGCTGAAAGCGGGTACGTTGATGGGGTGTTGTGAAGAGGGAACCTTCGCTCAGGGCAGAGAGCACACTACCGAAGCGCTCAAGAGAATTTGCCGGTCCCAGGATGCTGGTCTGGGACCCCATTTCGCCGTAGATGTTTGCGACCATCCGCGGCAGCGGGTCCAACCCACCATCTCCGGAACGCTGATGAACCGGTTTTTGACGTGCCGCCAAAAAAACCACCTGTCTCTCCCGTGGTGACTGTGGCAGCTTTTCGAAAAAGGCGACTGAAATATAAACAACGGCAAACGCGCAGGCAAGAAAAAAATCACCGGTGCCCCCTCTCATTCACGCACGAGCTTCGACCAGTCCGGCAAAGAAAACTGGTTTGACCCGGCTACAGCAGTCTGCAGGCAGTTTTTCTCCTCCTTTGGGCCTGCGCCTCACAGGCATCCCCGTAGCCGGCCCTGGGTCTTGACTCTCAGGGACAAAAAAACGCCCCGGACTTTTGTTTTGACTTTGCTGAATCCCTTTTTGGTCCACCGGGTAATGTGCGAGACCGTCCTGGCCACAAAGGAACACCAAACCGCGGTGACGCAAGGGATGCAGAGCTTACAGGAGGCGAAGACCCCTTTCAGGCCAGGTCTTCGTCGAGCTCCAGGATTACCGCAACCCGAACGGGTAACAGACGCATGGATCAAACGAACTGGCGTTCTTCCCGGACTCAGCAGGCTTCCCCAACCGCGGCCAAATCGTTTCGCGCAGTTCACCCAGCCGCTCCTGCGAACTCCTCTGCGTTCTCCGGGCCCCTGCGGTTTCGCAACCTGTGAAAGTTCTTCACGGGTCCTCTAACAGGCTGCTAACCTGCCGCTACGCGTAACACCTCACCTGAAAGATTCGTGCCAGCCCGTCGCCATTGGTCCGGTGAACGGTGATGCGGATGTTCGTCGTGCGTAAGTCTTGGAAGTTGTGCTTACGCAGCCGCAGGAAGTTGTCTTTCACACTGGCGACCCTGTGCCAGGCACCACCCATTTTCGCTTCGATGGTGTAATCGGCCACCGTCTCCGGCTGCGGCCCACGGATCTGTTGAAAGTACTCACGGTCCACCCCGGTCAGGAAGAGTTTGCGATTTAGCCCGGAGTCGAACGTGATCAGGACCTCTCGAATTCTCTGAGGGCTGCTCCATTCGAGCTGGATCCACTGCGGCCCTTTCGCAAGCGGCGCTCGCCACTGGTGGCTTTGGCCATCCTCGATGTTGCGGTTCCAGCCGTCAATGATGGAGACCGCAGCGCCATCCGGAGTCTCGGCCGACGCCGTGACACGAGCCTGGCGCGCCAGATCGTCTGGATCCTCGTTTCGGATGCCGATTAGCGCCTGGTCTTGCTTTAGGAGCAGTTGCTGAAATTCGCGCATCCGCGAGGTGTTACTGGCGAGTTCGCGCGGCGTCAGCTTCTTCTGGATGCAAAAGGCTGCTGCCGCTCCCACAGCCTGCCCCATCACCGAGCACGTGGCCATTACACGCGTGGAAGAGAAGGCCACATGCGACGCGCTGATGTTGCGGCCGGCCATCAGCAGATTCGTGCGGTTCTTGCTGTACAAGGATCGCAGCGGAATGTGGTAAGGTCGATCAAAGATTACCTGCCGGCAGGGCTCCAGATCCCTGCGGTCAATGCCGCCCGGGGGATGGTCGTCCATTGGCCAGCCGCCGTAGGCCACGCGATCAGGAAACGGCTCAGCGCGCTCCAGCTCCTGCTGAATCAGAATGTGGTCCCCGATTATGCGCCGGCTCTCTCGCTTACCAGGAATCATGCCAACCCATTCAAGAGCCCAGTTGGCCGACTCCGGAAAATCTCCGCTGTTTTTGATGTAATCCCACACACCCAGCACGATGCGCAGCAGTTCATGCCGAATCCGACGGTTGTCTTTAATGGTGTCCAGCTCGCCACCCCATTCCAGCCACCAGTAACCGTACTCCCACGAGGTGAT
>JAADFT010000365.1 GCA_013152765.1 Calditrichota bacterium
GTGTTGCTGAAGTCCCGCCACGCTAAACCCTGCAGCGCCGGCGACTACGCGACCGACAAATTCCCTCCGACTCATTTCGTCAGCCGTCATTCTGTACCCCCAGGGTTTCCTACCAGGTCCTCAGATCCTGGAATCAATCGGTCGGAACGCTGGTTGTTTCCCACATCTTTTGGAGGCAGCGCCCCAAGTAGAATTCCTGCAGCTCCGACCGCCAGACCGCTCCAGGCAAGAAGCGACGAGCGCCCCAAGAGCTGCTGGACGTAGCCGTAGACTACACCTGCGGCTGAGACGAGCGTCAGGACCGCCAGCCAGCTTCTCACTGAGAGCCCGAGAACAACGCGCTCGAGATTCATCCTTCCCTCACTTTGGCCACGCGCCGAGAACCGTAAGCAGCTTAACCCACGCGCCCATCGCCACCACGAAAACGGCCAGCAGCAGCAACGCGTTCCACACGTACCCTTTCGTGCCGCGGACAACGTACTTCCCCAGGTAGTCCACGCGATTCTGCAGCAGGTAGAACCCGATGTAGGCGACGGGCAACATCAGCAAGTTGAACGAAGACGTCAGGACTGGCAACCAGAAAGGCAGCGCGTAGAAGGCGCCCAGAATGCCCAGGTTAGCCGACATGCTGGCGGCCCTGTAACGCCAGCCGTTGAGCTCGAAGCCGAACATCTCGCTAAGTACAAAGCCAGCGATCACCATTTCCAGTGTGGCGGTCGTCAGGCACATGCTGAGGATGCCAAGCGAGAAAACCACCCGCGCCAGGGTCAGGCCGATGACCGGCTCGAGTGTGTGCGCCACATCCAGCGCAGAGCGCACCTCGATTCCCCGGACGTGGAGCGTGTTCGCCGTGGCAACGACCACCAGACTGGTCGCCACGACGAAAGGCAGAAAGGTGGAAACGGCCAGGTCGAAATCCTTCAGCCCGAGATGTTCCTTGCCCCAGCCGCGAGCAAGCAGGCTGTACGGGTAAAGGAACGTCATGTTCACGCCAACCGCTGCTCCCAAACCGCCCAGAACAATCGTGATGCCCCGCAGGTCTCGCGGCATGTGAAAGCCGAAGAAACCGTGAACCAGCTCACCCCAGTTCACACCAGTCTTCACAACAACGGCCAAAAACGCCAGAATCATCACGTACACCAGGTACTTCAGCGTGCGCTCGAACGCGCGGATGTTTTTCCTTCTGCCACTCCCGTAGCTCCATCCCAAAGCCGTGACGACAACGAAAATGCCCAGCGCCGCCACCCAGCGTGGCAGAGCCAGTCCGGCAACGTCGGCCATGTCGCGCAGCACGGCCGTGCCAAGTGAGTACTGCGGAAACACCCAGACAATCGAAGCAAGCAGGACGTTCAGTCCCCAGAAAAGCGCTACCAGAGGGTGCAATTTGGTCCAGAAAACGTCGTAGGTGCGCGCCCGAGTGACCAGCGTCTGGTAGCCGATCGCGGCCAGCACAATCACGCCGAGCAGGATGCCGACCGGCTGCACCCACAGCAGCTTGTAACCGTACGCGGAACCCGCGAAAATGGCGCTGCCCGCTGTACCAGCCCCGAGCGTGATGGCGCTTTGCATCCAGCCAGGACCCGCCAGCTTCCAGTAGCCCCGCCACCGCTGCCAGCGGCTGGGAAGAGCGTTGATCTGCCGCAGCAGTTCGACTTCCTGTTGCAAAGCGGCTGGATCTCGCTCCTCCACCATCGGCAGGCCAATTCGCAAACGCTTGCCCGGCTTTCGCAGAAACATGGGCAGCTCCTCAAACCAAGGTCCTGTTCAGTCGCTCATCCACACAGAGTCGGGCTCAAAGTCGCTACTCCTCTACGGAATCTTAGTGCAAAACGCCCCCCCTCACTGCCCACAACCGGTCGTTCACACCTTGCTCAGCCTTCCGACGGCCACAGCTCAACCTCGTAGCTGATCTCGGGTCCGTCAGACCAGACCGTCAGACACTGCAGCACCCCGTTGCGAAAAGGCTGCTCACCCCACGTCTCCGCACGAGCGGAGTTCGGGGATCTCAAGCGGTAGACCTGCTGCGCTCCATCCAGTGAGAAGCTTGCCTCGCGGACGACGCCCCGAAATGTGCCGGAGCGCAGATCGTCCAGGTCCCTCAGCGAACCGTCCGCGAGGCGCAGGGTACCGCCCGCCAGATTCAGACCATCCGACGTCCACAACGGCCATTGAACCCCGATTGGCCCCGGCCAATCCAGCAGCCGTTCCGTGATTCTCAGGACAGGCCCGCGAATCTCGTAGCGCCGCTCGACCGTGGGGCCTTCCGGAACCCGGATGCGCTCGATCCAGCGCGCGGCGTCCGGTTCAGCGTGCTCAACCTGGACCTTCCAGGCGTCCAGAAGCGCCTTTTCCTGGACCCAGGCAAGGGCCATCACGGCGCCGTCACGGGCTTTCCAGACAGGTGCAACCGCCGCGGTGCCCCAGCGGTCGCGGTCGAAATTCCACCTTTTCGCGTAGTGAGTGGCGTTCACGCTGCCGTCGGAGAGGCCGCGCAAGAAAGGCCCGTGCAAACGCAGAACGCCGGTGGGATTGTACCTGTGATTTCCAGCGTGTTCCACGAGGACGTACAGCTTGCCAGCTCGCGCCACCGTCTTGTGAAAACCCGGCGCTTCGAAATCCTCCCTGCGACCATCGTCGAGAGTCAGGACGTAGCCACCCACGTCGGCCGGGGCAACGCCCTCGGGAATGGAGTCGTCCGCAGCCAGGTGGGCAACCGCCAGCATCGACGCAGCCAGCAGGTTGTACTGCGAGTGGTACGAGTAGCCCTCAAAACCCCAGCGTTTCCACGGTTCCGCGCGGTTCTTCACAATCCAGAATTCTCCAGTGGGTCGGACCCAGCGCTTTAGCGACGCCAGGCCCAGGCGCGCTCCTCGCTTGAAGGCCCGGGCCGCAAGCCTGTCACCCTTCTTCCAGAGCTCGGACGCAATCATTTCGAACGTGGCCGTCTGGGCCGCCTCGTTCCACTGGTGGTGCGCGCTTCGACCGCCGCAAGGCACTTCGCCCGCCGGGGACTGCAGGAACAGCGCCGTCCACCCGCCCCGCAGTTGAGCCTGGCGGAGCGCCTTTGCCCCCACTCCGTCGTAGCCGTGCGCCAGCATGATGGCCACGTGGTAACGCGAAAACACGTCGTAGGCCATCGGGTTGTGGGGGTCGACGTACATGCCGTGTTCGGTGAAGCGTGTGAGCTGAATCGGGACGTACCGCCGCACAAATGCGCCGTCCGAGTAACCGGCCCGGCTGCGAAGGTACTCTCCGCTGATCGCCACCAGATTCCAGTTGTGGATCCTTGCCTCGGTCTTTTTGTAGCGCAGGATGTCCCTGTAAGACCGGTCCGGGTTCAGGCGTCGCAGCAGGTCCTCCCACCGCGCCCACTGACTGGCGTCCGCAAAAGGCTTCAACAGCGGCAGAGCCAGCATCAATTTCACAGTGAAAAAGTCGCCGTGGTTGTCCGCAGGCCGACCTTCGACGAGAGAAGTCAGGGCCCAGTCGAACGCCTTCAGGGTGGACTGCGCCAGCCACGGGTTGTCTTTGGTGCCTGCGTGCAACAGCACTGCCCCACAAAGTGCGTACGCAGGTGTGCTGTACTGGCGCTCAGCTTCCGTGTAGGGATCGATGATGGCGCCACGCTCGTTCTGGAAGTTGCGAAAGAAGCGCACCACACCCCGAACCAGCTCAAGCGCGTCCTGTTTGGAAAGACCTGTAGGTCGCTCCAACTCA
>JAADFT010000366.1 GCA_013152765.1 Calditrichota bacterium
TCTTCGGAGCTCACGCGCCAGTTCCCGAAGGGCACCTTCTTGCGCATCTGGCAAATCACGCCGTCGCCGTCCAGATCGTCGAAGCCGTCTTCGTCGTACAGCCCGTCGTTGTCGTTGTCCGTGGGTTTGAGGCCGCTTCGCGACGAGTGCGACGTGTTGGGACCTTCGAACCACCAGACGCGCCCGTCAGGATTCACCACCGGAACGATGTAGAAAACCCGGTCATTCACCAACTCGGTGACTTTGTCGATCTTGCCGTAGTTCTCGAGCAGGTACCAGGCCGTGTAGAGGCACACCTCGCCACCCTGAACCTCGTTGCCGTGGATGTTGCCGTCGATGTACATGGCGGCCTTGCTCAGTTCGGGGCCCGTTTCCGGGTTGTTGATGATGGCCACAATCAAATCCCGACCCTGCACACTTTTCCCGATCGTCTGCACGCGCAGAAATTTCGGGTACGCTTTTTCGAGCGTTTTGAAAGCAGCCACAAGCTCAGGGTAGTTGTAGTAGCGGTCGAACGAAAGGGAAACGCGGTGCGGTTCGTCGTAGTCGCGCGCGTTGACCACAGCGGCAGCGCAAAAACCGACGAGTACTGCAAACACTGCCGTCTCAACGAGTTTTCTCATGGTTGTGCCTCACTCATCAAAATCCCGGGTTGCCACACTCGCAAGCGCGGATGCTCCGGATCAGCCGTTTCCTGGCAAAACTGGTAGACTGGCCCTGACTGAAGGAGCATTCACCCGGGGAGTTTCACCGTTGTTTCAACTGTCCCAGCCTTTTCCGAAACAACGCGCAAGCGTACGCGCGTTCCTTTCTTACCCCGAAAAATCCACTCCGCCTTCGCACGGCCTCCCGAGCCGGGGATGGGATCGAGGAACGTGATCTTGCGTCCGCTCAGCATTTTCGCCTTCGTTTCCACCTCCACGCGAGTGGGCTTCACTGCGCGTGCCCGGGCGGCGTGTGCAAACACCGTCGGCAGGTAACCGTCGTTTTCTACAGTCAGCTCCACCCGAACCACACCCCCACCCAGCGGGGTGGCTTTGACTTCGGCAATTTTGATCTCCGGCAGGGACGCACCCAGCAACGCCACGAACCTGGTGTGGCCAACAACTAACCGCGGCAGCGCCGTGTCCGGCGGGTTCGTCCGTACAAATGGCAGAAAACCGCCGACCTCCACTTCACCGAGCTGCGGGTGCTGCACCGGTTTCCATTCGACAAAACCGTAGCCACCGCGGTACTTCTTGAGCCACTTCAACCACTTTGCGTCGGCATTCTCGGGTTCGCGCCCCTTGGGGGCACCCGCCATTTCAGGACGTTCCGGTCGTCGCATCCCCCTGCCAGCGCGACCGGGCATGCCAGAACGAGCTCCGGTACCTTTTCGTCCGGTGGTGTCCTTCACGGCTTTACGCTCGCGCGGCAGGGTCGGAAACCACCCAACCGTGGCAAAAGACGGAACACCGTACTGGAAGTACGCCCACTGGAAGAAAGCACCCGCGGGCTTTTCGGTCCGGACCAGCGGCTCGCCCTGCACGTTCAGCAGATGTTTGTACACCTTGCTCAGGTGCTCGTAGTAGGGGATGTCCTTGGTGTTCACACCTGCTGCGGGCTTACGACCGAACATGCGTCGTCTGCTGCGGCTGTCCATCTTCGAACGCAAACCGGACTGTCCCCGCGAACCGCGTTCGGCCTTTGGCGGGTGGATCAGGTTGTCGTGCAGACAAAAAGCCAGGGCCACACCGACGTTCCTGTGGCTCAGCAAAAAGTCCACAATTGCCTTGGCTTCCGGGGCCTGAAGCTGGTAACGCCCGGCGCCAGGTTTGTTGTAAGGGTAGTCGCGTGGGAAATTCCGGTCCGGGTTGATGCCACCCGGTCCATCTTCGTTGTAGGCCTCGTCGCCGTCGTCGTCAACTCCTTCGGTGTAGAGCTTGTACTGCCCACGTTCACCCTTCGCCCGATCGACTTTCACAAGCAGGCGGGGGTCCTTCGGATCCTGGCGGTACTCGCCTTCGGGGTCGCGGACACGCATCTGCGTGATCCAGCCGTCACCGTTCAGGTCGTCCGGCCCGTCCTCGTCTGCAACATCGTCGAAGTCGTCGTCCCAGGGCATCGTGTTCGCAGGGTGTTCCCAGCGCACCTTGCGGAACATGAACTCCGCACCGTCCGGGTTCGCGCGCGGCAAGATGTAAAACACCCTGCGTTTCAAGAGCTGCGTCACCGAGTCGATCTGGCCGTACCCGTTCGCGAGTTCTTCCGCGACACCCAGCGCCAATTCGCTGCCGACGACGTGATGCCCCTCCAGGTTGCCGACCACGAAGACGCCCGGTTTGTCGGCAGGCTTCCCGGCGGTGTGGTCGGTGATTTCGAGAAGCCAGAGTTCTCTTCCTTCTGAACTCTTGCCGATCGACTCTAAATGCACCAACCTGGGGTAGGCGGAAGCCAAACTCTTCAGCTTTTCGGTCAGGCTTGCGTAGCTGTGGTAGCCGGTATCCGCCCGGGCGAGCGACAGGCTCGAAGTGCCGACGAGAAAAGCCAGCGCCGCAGGGGCCCACACACGCTTCGTCAAGTGCACTTTGTTTGTCCTCACTTGTACCAATTCGCCAAGGGTTTCCGAGAAGGCTCTCCCCCGATTGTCCATCTTTTACTTACACCGAAGACTTCTTTTCCTTGCGGCCCGGGCGGGAACAGACCGGCGTCCCGGACCCGGTCGCCTAAAGTCTGAAGAACATTCCTCCGTTCACGTCGATGGTGCTGCCAGTGATGTACGAACTCTCGTCGCTGACCAGGAACAGGACCGCAGCGGCAACCTCCTCGGGCGTGCCAAAGCGGCGCAAAAGCGTCGATTCCACGAAACTCTGGCGGTGTTCCTCGGGGGTAAAACGCTCGTGGAAAGGCGTGTCGATGGGCCCCGGGGCGACGGCGTTTACCCGGATGCCGTACGCAGCCAGCTCTTTGGCCAGGCCGATGGTGAGCGTGGCCAGCCCGCCCTTGGTGGCAGCGTAGTGCACCGAGCCGGGACCGCCTCCCGTGTACGCAGCAACAGACGTGATGTTGACGATGTTGCCTCCCCGCTCCTTCATGTGCGTAATTGCCGCCCGCGTCACGAAGAACACACCGTCCAGATTCACGGCAAACACACGCCGCCACAACTCTGTGGGCATGCCCTCGATGCTGTGGCGTTTCACAAGCGTACCGGCGTTGTTCACAAGGATGTCGATGGCGCCCGCTTCGCCGATGAATTGCTCCACCATTCGCTGGGCCTGCTGTTCGTCGGACACATCAGCTCGGAGCAACACGGCTCGAGCTCCCTCGGCTTCCACAAGTTTGGCGGTCTCGCGAGCCTGATCTTCACTACTCGAGTAGTTAATGCCCACCACGGCTGCACCCTCGCGTGCCAGACCAACTGCAACAGCGCGCCCAATTCCCATGCTCGCCCCCGTGACGAGCGCCTTCTGTCCCTTCACCCGGCTTCCAGCGTTGGCCATGCGTCTCCCTCCTCTGAGAAACTAATCCAAACCCGGCCTTTTCCCTTCGTCTTTTCGACGCAGGAAATTAGCGAATCCGAATGTGTTTTGCCAGTGCAAATCGGTGGTTCTTCCCGATGAGGAGCTCAACCGCAGGGTCCGCCGGGAGCGCAGGGCTGGCCCTTTGAAAAAGGGCGGATAAGCCACGGAGACCCCTAGAACACAGAAGCCGGCGCGCTGGTAACCGCATCCC
>JAADFT010000367.1 GCA_013152765.1 Calditrichota bacterium
AGCGGGACCCGGTAACGGGGTTACGGAGGTTTGAGATGACAGATGTGGAAACCGTGGCCAAACGGCGGGTGCGGAAGGCTGAGACCGGAGAGCGGGAGAAAGGAGCCCGCGAGTCGTCGACGCTGCAGTTGCGACCGGCCCGCATTCCAGATGCGACGCAGATCGTTCAGCTGATCGCTCGCTACGCCAATCGGGGCATGATGCTGCACCGACCCTACGGCGAAGTGCTGGAAAACATCCGCGACTTCGTGGTCGCTGTGGACCGGGGCCGCGTGGTTGGCTGCGGTGCTTTGCACGTGGTGTGGGACGACGTGGCCGAGATCCGCTCGCTCGCCGTGGCTGAGGAGTACGCCGGCCGTGGGATCGGCCGCGCGATTGTGGAGGCGCTGGTCGTGGAGGCCGAGCGTCTTGGCCTGCCCCGCGTTTTCACGTTGACCTACCAGCAGGCCTTTTTCGAAAAGCTCGGATTCGTCGTCGTTGACCGCGAAACCCTGCCCCACAAGTTCTGGAAGGACTGCTTCAAGTGCGTCAAATTCGCCTACTGCGACGAAGTGGCCATGGCGCGCGAGCTGGAGTAGGGTGAGGAAGAAGCGCGACGGACTGCAATCCCGCCGGGGGTGGCTGCTTGTTTCCGCCCGACAGACCTCGGGCGTTTCCGCAAATTTCCCAACTTACCGACGTTCGTCTTGCTTGTTAGGCAAGAATCGCTTACCTTCGGGCGGCGCAGGGTGGAAAGGGAGTCTGAACGAGGAGCTGAGTCCTGGGAGCAGACGAACGGACAACGGACCGCACGAAAGCGCAAAGCAGGGCGCGGGCGGAGAAGGAACTCATCCACCGGGCTCTTGCTGGCGACCAGGAAGCCTACCAGGAAATCCTGCTGCGTTACAAACCGGGGCTTCTGAACCTCGTGATGCGAATGGTCCACAATCGGCCCGAAGCCGAGGACATCGTGCAGGAAACGTTCATCAAGGCGTTTACGGCTCTGGCGTCGTTCAGCGAGGAGTACGCGTTCTCGACCTGGTTGTACAAAATTGCGGTCAACAACTGCATCGACCATTTCCGGAAGAAGAAGCTGCAGACGGTGTCGCTCGACAAGCCGCTGGAGGGCAAAGACGGCGAGCTGAAACGGGATTTTCCGGACAAGGAGCCAACGCCCGAAGGTGAGGTCCTGCGACAGGAGCGGCACGTGCTGGTTCGCGAGGCGATCGAGAAGCTCCCGGAGCATTACCGGCAGGTCATCGTGATGCGGCACCAGGAGGAACGGTCTTACGAGGAAATCGCGCAGATTCTGAACATCCCCCTCGGCACCGTGAAAGCGCGCATCTTCCGCGCTCGTGAGTTGCTGAAGAAAATGCTAAAGCCCGCTCTCGACAGTTGAAAGCGGGCTTTTCGCTCCCTCCGGAGCCCTGATCCTCTACGGCTCCGCTACATCTCCGTTTTCTGGGTTGTGTCCCCTTTGGCTTTCACGTACATCTCTGGATTCGCCAGGAACTTCTCCTTGTCCTGCGGACTGCAGAAGTGGTAGACTACGCCGTTGTACTCGGCCGTGATTGTGTCGGCTTCGGCGGGAATCTCCATGCCGCACACCACGCACTTGTTGAGCTGCTGGACCTCGGTCGTGGCTTTTGCTGGTTGTTGCTGCTCTTGCTGGGCCTCCTGCTTCTTGGCGCAACTGATCGCCAGGACCAGGGCCACCAGCACCGCCGCGGCGACGAAAAACCTCCTCATGGTTACCGCCTCCTCTGTTGTTTACCCTCCAACCCGCTGGAACTGCTGCAAATGTAGACGACTTGTCCGACAATTTCAACGGTTTTTTTGAAGCTGTGTTCCGGCGGTAACAAACCGGTTGTCTCGCCTCAGCCGCGTTTGCATGGGCGAATGCGGACGCTCGATCGCAAGCTCGTTGTCCTCTGCGAGAGGGTAACGCAGGCCGCTTCCCTCGAAACGCACAAACTCGCCCGCTGGCGGCTGGTAAACGTGGCGAAAGGCCGCGAAGTTACTGCTTTAGCTGCCGGCTCCCCGGCTTCACTAAGGGAAGGCCCTGCTGGCACAGTGGACACGCTTCGGGTTTGTAGGTAACCACGTCCATCGAGAAAGTGGCGAAAAACTCGGTGTCGAAGCTGGCCTTTCCACCGCTGCGGTCCACGATGGCGGCCACGCCGACTACCTCCGCCCCGCGGTTCCGCACCAGGTCCACAACCTCACGGACGGACCCGCCTGTTGTGACCACGTCCTCCACAACGAGCACGCGTTCGCCGGGTTGCAGCCGAAACCCTCGCCGCAGGGTCATGGTGCCCGCCTCGCGTTCGGCCCACATGCCCCGAACGTTCAGCAGGCGAGCCACTTCCTGGGACACAACGATGCCACCGATTGCGGGAGCGATCACGGCGTCGATGTTGCGACCGGCGAAATGACTGGCAATTTCGGAGCAAAAGGCTTCCGCGTACTGCGGGTACTGCAACACAAGTGCGCACTGGAAGTAGGTGGGGCTGTGAAGGCCAGAAGTCAGCAAGAAGTGCCCTTCCAGAAGGGCGCCAGTTTCCCGGAAAATGCGAAGCGCTTTCTCTTTCTCCACGTCAGGTTCTCCTGCGATGCTGGTTGATTTCGTCGCGCAGTTGCTCGGCTTTTCGTGCGGCAGCTTCAGCGAAGTCTTCTCCGCGGGAGGCGTACAAGATGCCCCGGCTGACGTTGAAGAGCGCGCCCAATCCTTCGTCGTCGGTGGCGGCGCGAACAGCCGCAGCGACTTCGCCGCCCTGGGCCCCAATGCCTGGCACCAGGAAAGGGAGTTCTGGAACAAGGTCACGGAGTTCGGCCACGGGTTCCGGACGCGTGGCGCCGACCACCAGCCCACAGTTGTCTGCCGTGTTCCACTCCTTCACCGCTAAGGCAACGCGCTTGAAAAGCGGTAAGCCGTCGGTTGCGGCAGTCTGGAAGTCGCTGGCGCTGGGATTGCTGGTCAGGCAGAGGACGAACGCGCCAAAGGCGGGGTTGGCGATGAAAGGCTCCACGGCGTCGCGACCCATGTACGGGTTCACGGTGACCGCGTCGCAGCCCAGCAAGTCGAACGCCGCGCGGGCGTAGAAGCGGGACGAGTTGCCGATGTCGCCGCGCTTTGCGTCGTAGATCGTGATGACGTCGGCTGGAATTGCCTCGATCGTGGCGCGCAGCGCCTGTAGGCCGTGTTCACCCAAAGCCTCGTAGAAAGCAGCGTTCAGTTTGAATGCGGCCGCGTACGGCGTCGTCGCCTTCACGATGGCCAGGTTGAACCGCAGGATGTCGCCGTTGAGGTGCGGCGGCAGCTTTTCCGGGTCCGGATCCAGACCCACGCAGAGAAGACTATCCCGGCTGCGGCTGACTTCACGCAACCGCTCGTTGAACGGGGTTGTCATGCTATTGTGCCCTCAGGTTAGCTCGCTTGGGTTTGTGGTCCGGAAGTTAAGCTTTGGACGGGCAACTGGCAAGGAAAAAGCGCGGAAAACGGTCCCCCGATTCTTCCGGGGCAATCGGCCATTCGGGAATTTAGCTCACTGCCCGCGGTGGAACTCATCCTGCCCTCGCACACCTCCCGCAGGCGAAGTGAAAGACAACACCCTCACGAAGGGCCAGGGCGCAACACAAGCCCGAGAACCACGAGCGGACGACCGGAAGGTCGTCCCTCCGAGCGGGACTGGCGGTGTGTTTTGCTCCTGGCTTTGCGCTACGGTCTGCG
>JAADFT010000368.1 GCA_013152765.1 Calditrichota bacterium
GCCCGGACCCGCTGGGTGGCATCGAGCAGCAAACTGTAGAGCTCGTTCTCGGCAATGCTCACCAGACCAGGCTCGTCAGCGCGCTCCAGGAAGTCATCCAGCACGGCAAAACTTGTGGGATCCTTACCCCAGAACCACTTCCACCGCTCTCGCACGACGGGACTAACCACTAACCTGACCTTGTAGCTCAAGCTGGGGTCGGGCTGCTTCTCCGCGTAGCGCGCGAAAGCAATGTAGCTCTCCAAAAGTTGCTGCAAAAGTCTCCGCCGCTTCTCACCCTTGGCCTTCCGGAGTTCTTCCTGGAGACTTCGAACCTCCTCAACCCAGTTGGCCGGCAGGACCTCTCCGCGGCGCAGACGAAATTTCAACAACATCTGCGTGTTCGACGCGATCGGCTCGCCGTCGATCAGGGCCGGACGGAAACGGAGTTTGCTGGCGTAGTCGATGGCCGTCTCGTCGAGAATCGGGAAGCCCGAGGAACGCAACACTCGAACGTCCTGCACCGTGCCATCCACACCCACGCTCATCCCGACGAGCACGTCGCCCTGGATGTGCTGGAGTTTCGCTTCCAGCGGGTAGACCAGCGGCCCCTTCTCCACCAGTTCGGGCGGCTTGACCCTGGACGAGGAAGCGCAACCCGCCACAAGAATGAGAAAGGCGGCGAATGCCACCAACTTCTTCCACGAAGTCATTGCCAATCACCGCCTTTTAGAATTGGTTCGATCTCAGCCTTACCTCGTTAGAATCGAAAAGCCAGTGTCACCATGAACAAATCACGCCGAATGCTCTCGCTCAGGTCCCGAATGTCGGTGCTTTCGGACAGCGACGGCGTGCGCCGGGTCCAATTCCCCCTGACCCAGGCCACGTCCAGCTTCATTTGCTTGTCCAGAAGCACACCCAGCCCAAGCGAGTAGAATTTCTGCGCGTCCTTCGCCGTTGCACCCCGCAGCGGCGAGGGACGTACCGCCACACCTCCGCGCACCTGAATCCCGGTGAACGGCAGCGTCACTTCGGCACCGAGCTTCACGTTCGTGGTAGCCCGGTAGCGGTCGTGAATCATGAGATTCGCTTCGCTGCGCGTGTAGTCAGCCACAGGTGGATCCGTCTTGAACTTCACCTGGCTCCAGTCCGTGTACTCCACGTCGCCTGTCAGCAAAATGTTCAGCAGGTGCAGCGAAGCGCCCATACCGAACACAAACGGGTAGGTCATTTCGTAATCCGACGTACCGCCGTCGCTTGAATCCGAAACGACCCCGTCGTCGTACGTCAACTTGCTGTCCGTCCCCCACTCCTCGGTGTAGTGAAAAGTCTTCGGAGCAGCGATGGTGGCCGAAAACCGCAGAATCCGTCCCATCCGAAAGAGTGCGCCACCGCGCACCTCCGTGGCCTTGATGTCCGTCTTGATGTAATCTTCACTCAGGTACGTGTCGAAGGTGTAGTGGTTTTCGCTGTCGAACTCCCGGAACGCCCACTGGTAGTCGTTGGTTCCACCCCAGAAGTTGAGCGACGCACCAACCGAAAGATTCGGACTCAGATCGATTGCCCCGCCAGCGCTCCACATGCTGAGGTAACCTTCTTCGAACTCGTTCCAGCGCTGAAGCACGCGGTCGTCGGGCGTCGAATTGAACCACTCGAAAGAAAAGGAACCGTCGAAAGTCTTCGGTCTGTGGTAGCCCACGGCAAAGACCAGACTGCCGCGGTAAGTAGGGACAGGCACCACGAACCCGAGCGTGTTGAAACGCGTGCGGTTCATTTCATCCGTGGTCACGTTGCCGCCCATCGTCGCGTCGTCCTTGTGGCGCGTGTGCGACATGCCCACGTTGAGTTCCATCTTGCGAATGGCCGCCAGCCCGGCCGGATTCCAGTACAACGCCGTGTAATCGTTGGCGACCGAAGAGTACGCTCCTCCGAGTCCCAGAGCTCTTGCCCCGACTCCCATCGAGCCGCGCACCAGGTTGATTGGCTCGTCAATCTGGGCAGGTGCGGTGCCTGGCTCTGAAAGCAACCAAACAAACGCCACCGTCAGGCCAACCGCTTTCACCCATCCGCGCCGCATACCCTTTCCTCCTTCGTTCGCTCTGGACACCGTCTTGCCGCGAAAGCTACCGACAGCCCCCTTTGCTGACCGCCTGAAAAAGTGCAGATTCGTCGTAAAAACCTTACCCTACTCCACAAACTTGCGTCAAGCGAAGTCTGCCCTACCGTTCACGCCGCCGTGCAGATCGGCTCGAACTGCCGCTGGAACTCCGGCTTGGCGGAGGCGAACTACGTCGACTGATCGTGGGGCGGCTGTAGGTGCTGCCGCTCGAACCCCTACTCCAGCTCGATCCGGACGAGCTCGGTGCACGGTAGGTCGGCCGGGGCGCCACGTAGTAGTTGCTCCGACGCCGCTTCCGCGTGCTGCTGGAGCTGCTGGATTTCTTCGTTGTCTTCGGCGTCGCCGGCTTCAGGACACGCGGTGCAGTGCGCCGCGTACGAGGTCTGGAGCTCACGGCTTTCCTGCGCGATGTCGACGCCCGCGAGACCGACGTCCGTCGCCGCTCGGTAGCCCGACTCACACTTGCGCGGCGCGCCGGTTTGCTCTTCTCCACGGATTTGCTCACGCGCCGCGGACTCTGGTAAGTTCCGCTGCTCGCCGAACGACGCGCCAGCTCGCGGTCGGTGCGTTCGATCCGGCGCTTTGTCCTGGCTGTGGCTTCTCTACGCTTGGACAGCGTGGTAGGTGTACGCTGTCCCGTCTGCCCAACCGTGCTGCGCCGGTCGATCGGCCGCGTTTTCGCAAGCGTAGCCGTTCCCGCTCTTCCGCTGGCGGAACTTCCGACTGCAACACGCCCGGCGCCCATGAGAGGTGGCTGGTGACGCCGTAAGAAGTTTCGGCGTTTGGGAGGAGGCACACGCTCGTAGTCGTACCAGTCGTAGTAAGAGTAGTACGGGTAGGAGTAGTACGCCCAACCTCCGTAGTAAGAGAAAGGTCGCCAGTAAGAAAGCGGACCGGCGTACGGGTACGACCAGTACGGCCACCACGGATCACCCCAGCTCACCCAGAAGCTCATGTAGTAGGAGGGCACCCGGTAGTAGTCGGGGTACCAGTAGGGATCGTACGCAAACAGGTACGGATCCATCCACCCGTAACCCATCCAGTACGGATCGTATGCCGGTGGCACGTAGTGGTGGTACACGTCGTAACGGTGGTAGATCACCGAGTCCGGCTCGTTTTCTCGCTGCTCGAGGTACTCCTCGGCGTAGTCCTCGTTTTCATCCTCGAAGTACTGCTCGTTGTCGACGTCGGCCTCCGTCTTCAGCTTTGGCCGTCCCACCTGCGTGTAGCAGCCGGCAACGAAGAGGGTCAACGTCAACAGAGCAAACACGGCGACAAGTCTTCTGCGTACCATGGCTGTCGCCTCCTTTCTTGTTCCCGAAATTTGCTCGCGCAAGCCCGCGAGCCTCACACAGTTTTAACGTGGCCGCCCAGCTTCTGTTCCTGAGTAACCGCGGGCACCAGATTTTGCGGAACCCGCCCGGTCGGCTTTCACGGTACGCTGCAAGAAACCGGCCACGCAGCCCTGTGTTCGTCCCCCGGACCGTTACCAGAGACTTAGCCCTCCCGCATCAAGCCGGGACAGACAAAACCAAGAGCACGGTGTCGCCCGCGCGCGCCGGGAATCACATCCCGGGCTAACCGGGCGATTCTCCTGGCA
>JAADFT010000369.1 GCA_013152765.1 Calditrichota bacterium
TTCGCTACAATCTCAACCCGGAACCCTAAGGCACAACTCCGCAAGCTTACCTGTGTTCCTCACAAACGGCCTCACCGTCCCGGCCGCGGGCAGCCGCGAGACACTGAGAAGCCCGCCCAACACATCGGTGAGCCTGAACGGAATCTACGACGCCCAACACTCCCGCGCAACAGGCAAAACCGCGACAAGCGAAGCCGCTTGCAGCCGACACAGGCCAGGCCGGGTAACCCCGGGCAACCACATTCGGCCCCGAAACCGGTTGCAAATGGGCTGCAAAACGGGTATTTTCAGCGGCACATTCCAGTGACGGTGCACTTTTTGCAAGCGTGCGCGCGGCCAGGGGATCGGTCTTCCAGGCCAGTGCGTTAGATAAGCTGTCGGAACGCCCTACCACTCAGGACAGCAAAGGACGAAGAAATGGCACTGCTGCAATTCGACGAAACGGATTCGGACGCACTCAGCAAAGTCAAGAAAGCACACGAACAACTGGTTCAAGAAGTTGCCAAGGTCATCGTTGGCCAGCAGCAGGTTGTGGATGAGCTGGTGATTGCCCTGCTGGCGCGTGGCCACTGCCTGCTCGTGGGGGTGCCGGGTCTCGCCAAAACGCTCCTGATTAGCACGCTGGCCCAGGCCCTGAACCTGAAATTCAGCCGGATCCAGTTCACACCGGACCTGATGCCGTCGGACATTACCGGCACCGAGGTCATCGAAGAGGACATGGCTACGGGTAAGCGGCACTTCCGCTTTGTGAAGGGCCCGATCTTCGCGAACATCGTTCTGGCGGATGAAATCAACCGCACACCGCCGAAAACCCAGGCGGCCCTGCTGCAGGCCATGCAGGAGCATGAGGTGACAGCCGGAAACACCACGTACCCCTTAGACGAACCTTTCTTCGTGCTGGCCACACAAAACCCGATCGAGCAAGAGGGGACGTACCCGCTTCCCGAAGCCCAGCTCGACCGCTTCATGTTCAACCTCTGGGTCGACTACCCCAGCAGCGAGGAAGAAATCCAGATCGTCAAAAGCACCACAGGGGCCGCGGAAGCCGACGTCCAGCCTGTGCTCGACGGCGACGACATCCTGGCGCTGCAGTCCTTCGTACGCAAGGTGCCAGTGGCCGACCACGTGGTCAGCTACGCGGTCGAACTGGTCCGCAAAACGCGCCCAAACGTGGACGGTGCACCCGAGTTTGTCCGCGAGTGGGTGCGCTGGGGCGCAGGACCTCGGGCCTCCCAGTACCTGATTCTCGGCGCCAAGGCAAGGTGTGTCCTGGACGGTCGCGCCACACCCGACGAAGCCGATGTCCGCGCTGTAGCCGTCCCCGTGCTGCGCCACCGCCTCGTGACCACGTTTCACGCCGAGGCGGAGGGCGTTAGCAGCGTGGATGTCGTCCAGCACTTGCTCCAGGACGGAAAGGCCTGACCAGCACCAACTCCTCGAAGCGTGAAGGCGCGCAAGAATACCGGCGCCCGGGGCGGCAAGACGCTTGACGAGCGTCCGGGCCGTCCGTATGTCCAGGCTTCACGGTTACAACGACCAGGAGAAGTACTTTTTCTGAGACTCCCGTCTGCCCGGGTGTTTCCTCAACTGGAGAATTGCCAAAGACAGAATGCCTGAATCCGAAGCCAAAACTCCACGGCAGCTCCTCGACCCGGAGGTCGTGAGCCGGCTCAGCAACCTGTCGTTGCGCGCTCGAGCGGTAGTCGAGGGCTTCATCGCGGGCATGCACCAGAGCCCCTACCACGGGTTCAGCGTCGAGTTCTCCGAGCACCGTCCCTACTCCCCGGGCGACGAGATCCGATTGCTCGACTGGAAGGTCTTCGCGCGCACCGACCGCTTCGTCGTCAAACAGTTCCAGGAAGAAACCAACCTCAAAGCCTACCTGGTCGTGGACGCTTCGGCGTCCATGGGTTTTGGCTCCGGCAAAATCACCAAGCTGCAGTACGCAACCTACCTGGCCGCCGCTTTGGCGTACCTCATGTTGCACCAGCGGGACGCCGTGGGCCTGTTGACCTTTGACGAAGCGCCCAGGCAGTTTTACCCGCCACGCTCCGTGCTCTCCTACCTCAAACCACTCCTGAGCTCGCTGGAAAACCTCACACCGGGAGGCCAGACCCGACTCGGACCCGTGCTACACGAGCTGGCTGAACGCATCAAGCGCAGAGGTCTCGTGCTGCTCTTTTCCGACCTCCTCGACGAGCCGGACCAGGTGCTCTCGGGGCTCCGCCATTTTCGCCACAACCACCACGACGTCATCGTTTTCCACATTCTCGATCCGGTCGAACGCAACTTCCACCTGCACGGGAACGTAACCTTCGAGGACATGGAAACAGGCGAGCGTCTCGGCACCCAACCGCCTCACATTCGCCGCGCGTACCTGGAGCGTGTTCGCGCGTTTCTCGACGGCTACCGACGTCACTGTCGCGAGAACGCCATCGACTACGTGCTGATGGACACCGCCGAACCGTTCGACCGCGCGCTCTTCGAGTACCTGGTCAAGCGGAAGCGAATCGGCGGTTGAATCGGGAGCTTAGCCTGGCGGTCCGGCTTCCGTAGGCTTTTCGGTATTGCGAAACCGGAGCACGAGGTCAGCGTCCGATTCGTAAACTCGGGAAACGGGCTCGCTCACCGGTGCGACGTTGCGCTGGGCGGAACCTCTGCTTTCAAGGCTAAGCCTGCTACGTCATTTTCGCCTGAGGATCAATTTCCCGGGCCAGGTTGCCTTGAGGAAAAGGCCGCAAAAACGGGCTCAACCCAAGAGGAAGCTACCGACGTTCTGACGTAGCAAAACGGAATACGAACGACGCATTTTCAAGTCTGGAGACCGCCCGTCGGCACGTCGACAGCAGTTCCTGCGAGAACACTGTCAGGGATTCCGGCTCGATGAACACGTTTTGGCTCTGGACAGCTTTCGCACTCCTGCTGGTGGCGATTTACGCCGCTTTCGTCTGGCAACGTTCGCGGGGCCGCGACCGCTTCCGGGCGCGCCTGACCGTGTTGTTCCTCGCTTTCGCCCTCATCCCGAGCGCGCTCACGATTTTCATCCTGAGCAACATGCTCTCCAGGAGCGTCGAAACGCTTTTCCTGCCAAACGTCGAGCCAACGCTCAACGAGGCCCTCGAAACCCTGCGGGCCCAGATTCTGCAGGAGGACACCCGCTGGGCTCGAGCTTTGCAGGAGCGGGGACTCGAAGCCGCTCGTGCCGACAGCACGCTGCTGTGGCTCGCCACAAGTCGCGGCGACTGGAAAGTTGTGTACGGCGACTCCGCCGCAGCGGCTCGCTTTCTGCGGAAGCACCCGCTTCCCGCGGCAAAGGCAACGTCGCTCCACCAGAACGTGACGGTTCGAGGCACCCTTGCCCGGATTTACGGTTTCCAGGACACGACCGGCACCGTCTGGCTCGCCTGCCGACGTTACCCGGCGGCCCTGGCGCGGGTGTTCGAGGATCTGCAGGAGACGCTCCGCGTCTACGGCACGCTCGCTCTTTTGCGGGAAGGAGTCGTGCGTCAGCAGCTCATCTGGGGCTTCGGAGCTGCGCTGGTGCTCATCCTGGCAGTAGCCGCCGTACTGGCCGCGCGCGCCGTCTCCCGCAGCGTGGCCGAGCCCGTGGCTCAGCTTTCCAACGCCATGTCCCGGGTGTCGCAGGGGGACCTGAACATCCGGGTAACCGTGCGCGGGGACGACGAAATTGCCAA
>JAADFT010000370.1 GCA_013152765.1 Calditrichota bacterium
TGTTGTAAAGCCGCTCAGCCTGTCTCGTGTTCGTCTGGAAGAAGGAATTGGCTGAAATCTCGAAGGTGTAATCCCCGAGTTTTTCTTCGATTGTTCGTTCTCCCCAGACCAGGGCCTCCGTTTCGCCGAAAGCAACGCCCCCACGCCCCGTGTTCACGTTGTTCACGAAAGAACGCAACCCCGGCAGCAGTTCCCGGAGTTTCCCGGTTAGGGGCTCGAGCAGATCGGGGCGTTCCTCTGTCGTCACAATGTTCACCATCCACTGGCCGGTGTTCACACCGCGCCGCAACACCAGGAAGCGCCAGAAACCTTCGTGCGTGGTGTTCGAGTAAGGAGGCAACCCGGACGCGAAAGCGAATTCGCGCACCTCTTTCAGCACGGCACCGGTCTCGGGGGCCTGTAGCCAGCATTCTTCGAGATTGACCACTTTGTCGAAGCGGCCGCGCCGGTGCAGCCCCAAGGCAAAATCCGGCACGTCCTCGTCGCCTTCCTCGCGCCAGGGACGGTCGGAAAAGGAGAACTCCATTTTGTTGCGGTAGAAGTACTGGTCTGGAGAAGGTAGCGTCGGTTCGACGGGCACCTCCGCCAGACCGCCGATCCGCTGCAAGGCGTCCACGACCTGCTGACGTTTCACTTCGAGCTGTTTGTCGTAGGCAAGATTCTGCAGACGGCAACCGCCGCAGCTCCCAAAGTGTTTGCAGCGTGGTTCCACCTCCCACGGCGATTTTTTCAGCACCTCCAGAACACGCGCCTCGGCGTAGGCTTTCTTTCGGCGTGTGATTACAGCCCTAACTCGTTGCCCCGGAAGGCCACCATCAACGAAAATCACGAAACCCTCTTTCTTGGCAACGCCCTTCCCGCCGTAGGCGAGGTCTTCGATCTCCAGTTCGAGCTCCTCGCCCTTGGCAACGGTTGCTGTTCCGACTTCCGTCATGCAGGTCCTCTCGTTTTCACGACGCGGTTTTCTCGCCTTTCGACTTCGGTTTTCTCAAGTCTCGTCCCGTGGGGTTGAGATCGTTGCTAACAGCACATTTTCGAAACAGCCTGGGGAGACCCTGGACGCGCTCCGAAACAACTTGCGGCTGACCCGGCGAAGCTTCGCTCAAAAGGACACGAGTCGCCGGGCTCCGACCCAGCGGCGTTTGAAGTAAGGTCTGTCCAGGCGCTCGACGACGACTCCCTGGGACGTTGAGGCGTGCACGAAGACCCCTTTGCCAAGGTAGATGCCCACGTGCTCGGGTCCGGGACCACCCTTGGTGCTGAAGAAGACCAGATCGCCGAAACGAAGCCGCCTTCGGGAAACGGGGCTGCCCATTCGAAAAAGCGCTGCGGCGCTGTGAGGCAGGTCCATGCCAAACGTCTGGCTGTACACGGCCACCACCAGACCGGAGCAGTCCACACCCTGCGGCGAGGTTCCTCCCCAAACGTAAGGGGCGCCCAGGAACTGCCGAATTACCAGTGCCATTCGCCGGTGCGCGTCGGAAGTCGGCGACTTCCGCGGCTGCGTCGGGCTGGGCTTGCTACGGGTGCCCGCTGGTTTACTTCGGAAAGTCGGTTCCGGTCGTACGCCAGCGCAACCCGCCCAGATCAGCAACGCGCCGGTTAGCAGGCTAAGCGAGAGCCACGGTTTGAGCGGCGTAGGGGAGTACCAGCGCCTCATCAACCTGTTCCAGTTTGTCCTTGGCGAGGTCCAGAGCTTCGCTGAGATCGCTTGCCGGGGTGATTCCGAGCCGTCGAACCCAGTCCGGCGGCAGGTCGCTTACCAGGATCACGTTGTACGCCCGGGCCTTGAGCATGAGTGACAGCGCCGTGTTGCCATTGAGGACGAACTCCTGGCGCAAGTTGCGGTAGAGCGTCTCTGGATCTGGGTACTGCAGCGACTGCTCGAGGCCCCAGGACCCGGCGCCTCCCCGGCACTCAGCCAGCCACACGATTACACCACCCTCCCGAGCAAAACGCGCTGCGTTGACCAGCGATTTGTGTGCCTGCACGAGGTTGATGTCGTACGGGTCTCCGCCGGCGCTTGCGACGACTAAAGGAAATGGTCCCTGAGCTGGCACTGTGGCATGCTGCAGCAAGAATTCGGCTGCGGTGCGATGTACCTGCCGAATGTCGCCGCCCCAGATCTGAACGAGCTTTCCGCCCTTGCCCACAACGGTTTGCAACGAGAAGTCCACGGTGACGAACTTCAGCGAATCGAGCAGGTCCTCGAAGACGGGGTTGCCTTCTGTTTGGCCGGGGCGACAGTTTGGGTGCAAACCCACGCGCTCGGGGTCAAGGGTGAATGCGTGGTTGGCCACGATGGTTTCGTAAGCTGCGCACCCGGGGTTCACGAGCTTGGGGCCGCCGCCAAACCCAGCGAAGTAGTGGAACCAGACGGCTCCGGTCACGATCAGGCGCTCTGCCTTAACGACTGCCTGATCGATGATCACGGGTACGCCAGCGGCTGTCCGGCCCAGTCTCACGTTCGCGTCGGCGTCGCGGCAGTCGTGAGCCAGCACGCGAACCCTTGCTGCGATTTCTTCGCCCACGAGCTCGCGCTTTTCTTCGTCCGTTGGGAGAGCGTGACTGCCGGTGGCGATCAGAATCGTAATGTCCCGGTCCGCAATGCCGCACTGGTTCAGCACGTCGATCAGCACCGGGAGGTACACGCGTTGCCCGGCCACGCGACTGGCGTCGGGAACGACGATGGTTGTGCGTTCGCCGCGGTGCAGAATTTCCCGCAACGGCTCGGTACCCAAAGGGTTTTCGAGAACTTCACGGGTGGCGGCCACCGGATCCGGCAGGTCGCCCAGATCTGGAGGGAGGAGTTGCCGCGGTCGACTGACAAAATCGAGATTTGCACTGAGTGTTGAGCTGCCGTACGGCAGTTGGATGTGCATGAGCGGTCTCCCCAGTTGGTCCCGCCATCGGCTGACGGCATCAAGATACCACCAGACCGGCAAAAAGTCAATTGCTTTCGGCGGCTGTTTCGTTCCCCTTTGCTACGCTGTGCCATTTCAGCACGCGTCCTGGTCAAGTTGTGCCCACAGACCCAAACAGGTTGAGCCTGTGATAGAAAAGCTGACCAGGGATTCTGGAGTTTCCTGGTTTGCTAACCTCTTGATGTTTCGTCGGTTAGCGCCATCCAGGTTCGGCTCTAAGATGCCCGGACTGCTTAGCGGCCGAAGAATCGTGGATGGCACGGTAGGTGCAGCTCGGGTGGCCGCCGGGAGGGTGCAATCGGCACCGCAGACAAATCGAAAGGGAACCATGACCAACAGGCCTGGTAAGCGCGACGAGCGTGAGAGTGCGGAGTCGAAGTCAATCCTTCTCCTCGGTCCGGACGGGGAGGAAAATGAGACCCTCAAAGCCCTGGAAGAGAATCCGGAATTCAAGCTGACCCGGACGTCTAACCCGGGCAAAGCGGCTCGCCTGGTCAAGAAGCTGGAGCCGGACTTCGTTCTGTGCTTCGGTCGGATCGTGCAGACCCCGGACGGCAATTTCGTGCTCGAATTCTGAGCCTGAGCCGGAACGGGAAGCCAGACGCTCACAAACCCGGCCCACAGTTTTTTTGCGTACCGGGGTGAGTCCGTCTTTTTGGGGTGACGGGCTACACCTGTCGGGGAGCTGCCCGTCCGTGCCCGGAGTTTGTCTACCGAACGGACTGCCGGCCCCGATTTCCCGG
>JAADFT010000371.1 GCA_013152765.1 Calditrichota bacterium
CACATTTTAGCGCGCGAGTTCCCTATTCAGCCCGGAGCCGCAAGCAGCTCCGAGCAGGCAGGTAGGCCACACTGCGCGGTCGCTATTTTGTGTCGGCAAACCGATGTAAGCCGGAATTGCGGATTTCTAATTCTGCTACGTCAAAATGTGGTAGGCTTCTCGGAGTCGTGGTTTCTTCAGGGCGAGATGTTGCTTAGTCTCGCCTGAAACAAGCATGCTTTAGCAGGCGGCTTCCTTTGGTAGCCCGGGGATTTGATCCCCGGGCGAAGAAGCCACGCACTGCTTTCGCCCTTGTTTCGCGAATCTGACGTAGTAGACTTAATTCAGGACCGCCGGGAGCGCGTGTAATTCCCTGTGTGTGAGCGCAACGCAACTTCGAAGAAACCGGGATTCCTCAGTTGGCAGCGAGAAAGGTAGCGCCAAGTTCCATCACAGCGGCACGTTTGCTGGCGGCGTCCTTCGCAACGGCCATCGCCGCGGGCACCGTACTTCTGCATCTGCCTCTGGCAAGTACAGCGGCTCCGCTCACGTGGGTAGACGCGCTGTTCACGGCCACCTCTGCCACGTGCGTCACGGGTCTGATCGTTGTGGACACCGCGACTCGACTCAGCGGGTTCGGTCAAACTGTCGTGCTGGTGCTGTTGCAGATCGGTGGCCTGGGCATCATGACGCTCACGACCATGTTCGCTTACTTCATCGGCGGTCGCGTGTCCATTCGTGGCCGGGAGCTGATCGAAGAAACACTGACGGGGCCCTTCAGCAGCATGCGGGATGTTCTGCGGGCTGTGCTGTTTTTCACCGTACTCGCCGAAGGCTTGGGCACGCTGCTACTGGCCTCGCACTTTGCCCAGCGGTTTCCGCTCAAACAGGCGATCTGGCTGGGAACGTTTCACGCGATCAGCGCCTTTTGTAACGCAGGCTTTTCTCTGTTTTCGGACAGCCTGATGCACTACGCCGCCGACCCGTTCGTAAACCTGGTGGTCATGACGCTGATCGTCACAGGGGGCCTCGGTTTCCTGGTGGTCTACGATCTGGCCGGGTACGCTCTCAGGCCCGAGGTCAAGCGGCTCAGTTTCCACACCAGGCTCGTACTGCGCACAACGTTCTGGCTGGTCCTCGTCGGCACCGTTCTCCTGTTCGTGGCGGAAATTGGCAACATCCTCAGCGGCAAATCCGTCGCCGAGATGGTACTGGTTCCGCTCTTTCAGAGCGTCACAGCGAGAACGGCCGGTTTTAACACGGTGGACATCGCCAGCCTCACCAACGCCTCCCTGCTGGTGTTGATCGTGCTCATGTTCATCGGCGCATCGCCGGGTTCCTGCGGCGGCGGCATCAAGACGACCACATTCGCCACGATCACGGCGGTGGTAAGCGCTCACTACCGCAACCATCCCGACGTCGTCCTCATGCAGCGCAGGGTCCGCCGGGCCATCGTTTCGAAGGCTTTGATCGTTTTCTTCTTCGCGGCCGGGCTCGTCCTTGCCGTCACTTTTCTCCTCCTGACCTTCGAATCGCGAGGCAGCGGTGTGTCATCCAGCGATTTTGTGCGCTACCTCTTCGAAGCCGTTTCGGCATTTGGAACCGTGGGCCTGTCGACAGGCGTAACACCTACGCTCACCGTTCTGGGCAAGCTTCTGATCACACTCACCATGTTTGTGGGCCGCCTGGGCCCGGTAACAGCAGCTCTGATCATCGGAACCGGCGAACCGGAACCGTTCCGGTACCCGGAGGAACACTACCTGGTTGGCTAATCTTGGGAGGGCGCGATGCGCCACTTTGCAGTCATTGGCATGAGTAGCTTTGGCTACTACCTTTGCAAGTTCATGGCCGAACGGGGCTTCTACGTCCTGGCCATCGACAACGACGAGGTCAAGATCAATCGCGTCAAGGACTTCGTGCAAAAAGCAGTGATCGCTGACGCCACAGACAAGGAAACACTGGAGCGGCTGGGTCTCGGCGACTTCGACGGTGTGGTGGTAAGCCTCGGCGACCGGATCGACGCCAGCATCCTGGTGACCCTGTACCTCCGGCAGCTTGGCGTGGACGAAATCATCGCCAAGGCAATCACCGAGGACCACGGCAAGATCCTTGATCTGATTGGCGCCACCACGGTGCTGTTTCCAGAAAAGGACATGGCCTACCGGCTCGCCCACAGCCTTGACAACGTGAACGTTCTGGATTACATTCCACTAACCTCGGATGTGAGCATCATCGAGATGGCACCGCCCAGCAGTTTCCTGGGCAAAACCCTGGCCGAACTTGATCTGCGCAGAAAATACCACGTGCAGGTGCTGATGATCAAAGAGCTGGTACCGGAGAACGTGGTGGTGATTCCCACCGGCGACCACGTCATCAAAGACAGCGACGTGCTGGTCGTGATGGGCAAGGACGAGGATCTGAAACGGCTGGAGTCGCTGAAGTGAGTTCGTCTGCGGAACCCGTCACTCCGCAGACTCGCCACGACCTTTACGCAACGGTTCTCCAGGAGACCGCTCACCTCATCAGCGGGGTCGACGACCTGGTTGCCAATCTCGCCAACGTGGCAGCGTTGCTCCGTCAGCGCTTCGGCTTCTTTTGGGTGGGATTCTACCTGTTGCGTGGGGACCGTTTGGTGCTGGGCCCATTCCAGGGAAACCCGGCCTGTGTGTACCTTGAACGGCCACGCGGCGTGTGCTGGGCCGCAGTGCTGCGCGAGAGCCCCGTTGTGGTGGCAAACGTGCACGAATTCCCCGGTCACATCGCCTGCGACCCGGAATCGAAATCCGAAATCGTCGTGCCGCTGAAGGATCGCGCCGGCAGGATTCGCGGTGTTCTCGATGTGGACAGTGACAGGTTCGGGGCCTTCGACGAGGAAGACGCACGCTGGCTCAACAGGCTCGCCGAGGTCCTCGTGCCTGTTTGGGGCGAAGATTGACCGAGCTTCCGCTCCCGACCCGAGTTCAGCGGGCGCTGTGAGCGGCTGTCTGTCCCCGTTCTCGGCAGCGCCTGCTCGATTTCCTGTCAGCTTTCACACGGTCACGAAGGAGGAGCCATGAGGAGACACACCCGTCCCGTCTTTGGACTGCTCGTGGGGGTGGTCCTGGCGATTTCCGGCTGTGGACCGAAGCCCGTTACGTTACCGGTTGAGCAACAGATCCTGCCTTTGCCCAAGCAAGCGGTCTACTACGAAAATCTGATTCCGCTGACGTCCAAAAACAGCAGCCGGCCCGCGTACGCCATCGAGTTGTATCCGGACCCAAAACGCGCAGCGCTCGTGGCCGCGGCCAAGGATCTCCACCAGTGGATCGCTGAACTCGCGGCAACCCAGGAGGTTGATTCGACGCCGGTGGTCCGAATTCGACTCTTCAGTCTGCCCGAGGGCGAAGCGAGGTCGGCATTCGTCAAGAAACACGGCCTCAAAGAGTCCGTCGCCTGGGTCCACCCCGAAGGCTACTCCCTCCGCTTCCACAAGAAAAAGGGCGTCTGGCTGGTCGACGTGGTCGGAGCCGACGACCACGGTACCTACTACGGCTCCGAGTCTCTCGGACAGCTTCTGGTCAAAACCCCGGAGGGGCTCGCTCTGCGAAGGGCAAAGGTGGACGACTGGCCCACGTACTCGTTGCGTGCCTTCAAATCCCAGGCCTTCGAAGGCAGCATGTGGGCCATGAAAGACG
>JAADFT010000372.1 GCA_013152765.1 Calditrichota bacterium
CAAGGTTGGCACCGACATCGCAGCAGTGGTGCCGGTTGTGGGTTCGTTTGTCCTGCGTTTTTTACGAGGCGGCGAGGAGGTGACCGGCGGTACGCTGACCCGACTCTTCGGTTTCCACGTGGCTGTGTTGCCGGCCCTGGCATTTCTCGTCCTCGGTTTGCATCTCGCGCTGATTCAGATTCAGGGCATGAGTGTGCCGCTGAGCGTTGAGAAGCAGGGCGGCGTGAAAAAGCAGATTCCGTTCTTCCCGGATTTTTTGCTTCGAGACCTGGTGGGCTGGCTGCTTGGCTTCATGCTGCTGGTCACGCTGGCCGTGCTTTTTCCGTGGGAGCTGGGAGCAAAAGCCGATCCGCTGGCGCCAGCACCACCTGGCATCCGACCGGAGTGGTACTTCCTGTTCATGTTCCAGACGCTCAAGTTTGTGCCGAGCAAGGTGCTTCTTTTCGACGGCGAAGTGCTGGCGGTGCTCGGTTTCGGCGCTGCGGGCCTGTTCTGGCTACTGGTGCCGTTCCTGGACCGCTGGTCCTCTCGTGAGGAGAGAAGTCCGATTTTCACGGCAATCGGTGTGGTTGCCCTGGCCTTCATGACGGTGATGACGATTCTGGCGTACGTGTTGCCAGCGACAGGATGAACCGAAACTCGGTGACAGATGTGCGACGTTTCATACTGACGTTTTTGTTCCTCGCGTTCTTGCCCCTGGTTGCAACTGTGGGCGCACAGGAGGATGCTCCGTCTCAGGCCTCGAGCACCTGTGTGCAGTGCCACGCCGCGCTCGACGGCGCTCTTGCGCAACCGGCCAAGGCCTTTGCTGACGACGTGCACGCTCGCCACGGCTACACGTGCGCGGACTGCCACGGTGGCGACCCGAGCGCGGAAGACCCAGCCGTAGCCATGAGCCCGGCGAAGGGCTTCATCGGCGTCCCGAATCCAGCGGAAGTGCCCAAATTGTGCGGCAGGTGCCACGCCAATGTGGCCCTGATGCGCGCGGAGAAACCGGGGCTTCGCACTGACCAGCTCGAGCTGTACTGGACCAGTCGGCACGGCATGCTGCTGAAAAAGGGCGACACAAACGTGGCGGTCTGCAGCAGTTGTCACCGCGCGCACGGCGTGCTGCCTCCTTCTGATCCGCGCTCTTCCGTGCACCCGACCCGCGTGGCCGCGACCTGTGGTGCCTGCCACAGCAACAAAACCCTGATGGCCCGCTACGGCCTGCCCACGGACCAGGAGGCTGAGTGGCGAAGCAGTGTGCACGCCGAAGTGATGCTGAAACAAAACGACCTGAGCGCGCCAACGTGTAACGACTGCCACGGAAACCACGGAGCTCTGCCGCCGCAAGTGAGCAGCATCTCGCGCGTTTGTGGTCAGTGTCATGTTGCTAACGACGAGTACTTTCAGGAAAGCCCGCATCGCAAGGCATTCGCCGAAATGGGGCTCGGTCAGTGCGAGGTGTGTCACGGCAACCACGCGGTCGCGCGGTCTTCGGACGAGATGCTCGGTGTGGAAGATGACGCCGTGTGCGCGAGCTGCCACGCTGAGGGGGACGCCGGGTTCCGTGCGGCATTGCGCATGCGACAGGCCATCGACAGCCTGAGAACAGGCATCGAGGCTACGGAGGCGCTGCTTTCCCGTGTGGAAAAAGCTGGCATCCCCGTGGACGAAGCCGACTTCGTACTTCGCGAGGCCAGGAATTCGCTGGTTCAGTCGCGCACGGAGGTGCACAAATTCGCGGTCGAACCCGTACTGAACGTGGTTGAAGCGGGCTTCAAGAAACTTGCAGAGGCTCAGCGTTTCGGTCGAAGTGCATTGCACGAGATCCGGAAGCGCCGGGTGGGTTTACTGGCCTTTCTCGCAGTGAGCCTGGTGGTTGTCATCGGGCTTGTGCTAACAATTCGGTCGAGCGAAAGGTAAGAACTGGCCCAGTGATGGGCCTTTTTTGTTGAAGCGTGTTTGTCGAACGGGCGGTCCTGCCACGTCGGTTGCAGTCCAGTTCCTTCGTGTCGGCCGGCGGCGCCAGGGCGCCTGGACGGAGTGACAGGTTGGGCCTGTCTTGCGGTACACACGGGCCTACGTCCATTTCGGTGGGAAAAGTGAAGTTGCCGTAGGTGGTTTGGATTCAAGAAAGCGCATTGGTAACTGCCATTCGGGCAAGCGCGACCGTTGTGCGAGCCGGGTGAATCGGCGGTTCCTGGCGTTGTCTCAAAAGAATGCGAGTACAGGCCAGGGGGACGGCCAGCCTTGCGGGGAGGCTGGTTGGCAAATGCCCGATCGGGGGGCGTAGTTGAGTGAAGTTGGGTGTCACCGGCAGCAGGGGCACCCGGGGAACAAGGGAAAAGGGACGTTTGGGCGACTTAGCACGAGAGGTGGGAACATGATTCGAAGAGAAGAGGCTCTGGAATACCACAGCCGTGGGCGGAAAGGCAAAATCGAAGTTGTGCCAACCAAGCCGTGCATTACGCAACGCGACCTGTCGTTAGCGTACACGCCCGGCGTGGCGGAGCCGTGCCGTGAGATCGAGCGGGATCCCGATCTGGTCTACGAGTACACCGCCAAGGGCAACCTTGTTGCCGTGGTTAGCAACGGCACTGCCGTTCTTGGCCTGGGCAACATTGGCCCTTTGGCCGGGAAGCCCGTAATGGAAGGCAAGGGCGTGCTGTTCAAACGCTTTGCCGACATCGACGTGTTTGACCTGGAGGTGAATTCGAAGGACCCGGACGACGTGATCCGGGTGTGTGAGCTGCTTGAGCCGACGTTCGGCGGCATCAACCTGGAGGACATCAAAGCTCCGGAGTGCTTCTACATCGAGGAGACGCTCAAGGAGCGGCTCAACATCCCGGTTTTCCACGACGACCAGCACGGCACGGCCATCATTTCTGGTGCGGCGCTGCTGAACGCTCTGGAGCTCCAGGGCAAGAAGATCGAGGACGTGAAAATCGTGGTGAATGGCGCCGGTGCGGCTGGTGTTGCGTGCGCTGAGTTTTACATTCTGCTCGGCGCGCGGCGCGAGAACATCATCATGTGCGACTCGAAGGGCGTGATTTACAAGGGGCGCAAGGAAGGGATGAATCCCTACAAGGAGCGCTTTGCGCAGGAAACGGAGCTGCGCACGCTGGAGGAAGCTCTGGTCGGTGCGGATGTGTTCGTCGGTCTGTCGATCGCCAATTGCGTGACCAAGGACATGGTGCGCTCGATGGCCGACAAGCCGATCATCTTCGCCATGGCCAACCCCGATCCCGAAATCACCTACGAGGACGCCAAGGCAGCCCGGCCGGACGTGATCATGGCCACGGGGCGATCGGACTACCCGAATCAGGTCAACAACGTGCTGGGTTTCCCGTTCATCTTCCGCGGTGCTCTGGACGTGCGGGCGACGGCAATTAATGACGAAATGAAGGTGGCGGCTGCCAAGGCCCTTGCTGCCCTGGCTAAGGAGGACGTGCCCGACTCGGTGTGCCGCGCCTACGACGTCGAGCATCTGGAATTCGGGCCGGAGTACATCATCCCCAAGCCCTTCGACCCGCGTGTGCTTCTCTGGGAAGCTCCAGCCGTGGCGAAAGCGGCGATGGACAGCGGTGTGGCGCGGCTGAAAATCGACATCGAGAAGTACAAAGAGCAGCTCGAGGCGCGCTTGGGGCGGCTGCGCGAGGTGACGC
>JAADFT010000373.1 GCA_013152765.1 Calditrichota bacterium
GATTCCCCACCACATAGCTGTACCGGTTCCAGCTCTGGGAGCTGCCAATGCTGCCGCCGATGGGATCCACGCTGAGGAATCTCCCCAGGTGCGGGTTGAAGTACCTGGCGTGCATGTAGTCCAGGTCGTCGGTGGTCTGGCCGTTGAGGCCGAGGTCGCGTTCGTGCCCGGTGAACTTCATCCGCTCGCGATCCAACTCGGCGTAGGTCGATTCTTCGCCGTAGGGGTAGTAATTGTGCTTGGCCAGGGTGTGAGCGCCACGGTCGCAGATGAGCCTCGGGCTGCCGAGATGATCGTTGACGTAGTGCTTGGTGCCCTCGGTCGGGCTCACCGTGGCCAGCAGGCCCGTGGGACCCCAGACGTAGTCCTCCTTCCAGCTCCACGTGCCGCCCGACTCCAGGAGCTGACGCAGCACATGCCCCTCCAGGTCCCGGATCGTGTAGGTGATCCCTGTGTCGGGACCGGCGTTGGCGGACGCCGCGACCCGCTCCCCGTCGGCCGTGTAGGCGTAGATCCGGGTGACGGCGGGCGAGCCGCCGGTGATCGTACGGATCTGGTTGGTGGGGTAGTAGGTGTAGTTGTACGTGAAACCGCCACTCCCCCAGCTCAGCTCGTTGCCCGCGGTGTCGTAGCTCGACCCCATCAGATGGTGCGGCGACCGCACGATCACTCCCGTCGCGTGCTGGATCTGGCTGATCATCTCGTTGATATGATAGCTGATCGACGACGCGCAACCCGGCTCCGCTCTTAAGAGTTTCTATCACCCTACCACAATTACTCAATGGCATTCCTGGCACCGTTTTTTCCTGTTTCAAATCAGGAACCGCAACTGCTAATCTGGATCGAACTCAACGCCGAGGATGGTCCTGCCATTGTTTGCCAGTCTTAGCAATATCTGAGAACAATCCTTGGGGTCCGAGAAACGGATACGCACTAAACCGGGTTCTTCCTTGTATCTGTCGATCCGGTATTGAAAGAAAGCTGCCTGCACAATAGGGTCATCAATTGATTTGCACTGTCTGAGCGCCTCGCTTAGAAGAAAGAAACCTTTATAGTCAGATGTCTTCATGGAGGGCAGGAGCCACAGAAAAACAACGAGCAAAGCCCCGCAGATCAATTCGGTACCGGTGATAGCTCTATTGCGAAGATTGCGCTTCAATAGCAAAAGGGCGCTGCGCCAAACAAGCACTGCAAACAAAACCCAGGCAACCAAACGTACGCCAGAATAGACACCCAAAGCTATCAGAATTCCCATCGCATCAAGAATGAACATGAACGCCACGGTCAACAATGTTACACCACAAATGACAAGGCGTTGGTGATGCCTAACCTTTCGCCTGGATGCACCGGTTCGGTCCGTGTTCGTACCCCCAGCTGATACTACACTGGCAGTCACATTGGCATTCATGATACGCCTCCTCTCATGGTCCGAACCCGACTATTCCGGGGACGATGGGCCCGCCGAACTCCCTCCGTGCCGCGTCCAGATTGGGAAGGTACTTGACGCCGTACGAACCCCCGAACAGTTTGGCGCCGCTCAGGAATGGCCTTGAGCCGTTCCAGTGTTTCATCGCCTTAATGTCGTAGACGACAAAGATCGTCATGTTGGAGATCTTGAGGACACCTCCGTCTGAGAAGTAAACAGCGTCCACGTCCACGAAAGGAGCACCCGCCATTTTTCCTGGAAGCACGATGAACTGTTCCTGACCGCCTCCGGCTCGTGACGCGCTGACCACAACTGGCTGGCGATAAAGCAGATTCACAACAGTTCCGCCGAGCCGATCTTTGAATATCCGACGGAGAGCCGACCCAATCCTCTGCAATAAAGCCGCGCCCACGCTCGCAACGTCCTCAATGGGATTGAGTTGTTCATCCATAATGGAGACATCGCCAGCATTGGTGATTCCAACCCAGATCCCGGTACCGCCCTGCACGGGAAGGGAAAGATAAGGCATTGGGGTGACTGAAGAGAATCCCGCATCCCAAGCGGTCACTCCGGTGCCGGCCGAGGCAAGGTTGACAGGCATGTCTCCAGGGCCGCCGAGGTTGTTCACCAGCATCCCCGTCGGATCCGTCCCGTTGATCGGGTTCCCCACGACATAACTGTACCGGTTCCAGCTCTGGGAGCTGCCGATGCTGCCGCCTACGGGGTCGGTGCTGAGGAACCTCCCCAGGTGGAGGCTGTAGTGCCGGGCGTGCATGTAGTCCAGGTCGTCGGTGGTCTGGCCGTTGAGGCCAAGGTCGCGCTCGTGCCCGGTGAACTTCATCCGCTCGCGATCCAGCTCGACCCCTGCGTCCTCCGTCGCTCCGAGGGCAGGAGCCGGGGGGAGGCTCGCTTGATGGAACATATTCCCCTTCCCTCCACCCTCTACGCTAATATCGGATGGTCTCCGTGTCTCACCCATGTTGGCAGAGAAGGTGCTTACTGACACTCTTTGGCCGGCGGGTTCTTTGGGAGTTTCCAAAGTGCATTCTCAATCCAGTCCCCTAGCGACGGATTCACTGTCTCTAATGAAATCCGCAGGCTGAACGAGCCACCGAAAGTCTGGGTATAATAATCAACTGTCGGGACGTCCACGAAAAGTGGCAGAGGCTTGAGCACGGGCAATCTCCATCCTTTCATCCTTTGGAGAAACCGACGAAGCCTGCCGGAGTCCAACTCCGAGATATCGAACGACCACGCTCGAGTCGGTCCTCGCTTCAACATTCCGCTACGATCCGTCGAAACCAAAGCTGCGAAGATCTCTTCGCAACCCGATGCAGACTGTAACCGTAGAGGTTCCGACGAAAGAGCGAGAATCAGAATACCCTCCTCCGGCCCGTCTACGACTTTACGAAACGCCATCCATGCCAAACGATTCCCATAGGCATTCCTCGCCCTCAGTACAAACCACAACCTCGTGTCAAACAAACCCATAGACCAGCCATCGACAGAGAAACACAAGTCTTGCCTCACCGATTCGGAAGATCGCTTCAGCCACTGTATCTGTACTGGCACCTGCGCTCCCGTTTCCTGGGGACGGGCCTGATGTGGCGACAGCAAGCACAAGGACAACGCTACGAGCAATGTCACTTGGCGACCGTTCGTTGATAGTCTTCGTTCTTCCGGAATCGAAGACGTCCTCTTGGAGGTGATCCCAAAGAGCATTCCACGTTTCATAGGCGTACTCCGAATCATTTGTACCAACCACTTGCCGCTACCTGGACAACTGCACGCCAAGCGGGAACATAGGCTCGGACGCTTGATCTATAGAGAACAAAACTGACCACACCAAGTCGGTTCGCTATCTCCCGGTCGTTGGCCGAAGGATTCGGACCGGTGAGTGAACTACCACTTACGCCCCTGGTCGGGTGGGTGTGCGCCATCGCTAGGAGTAACTTCCCTTTCGGCGGCGGGGGTGCTGTCTCACGTTTCCAGCCTCGACTCCAGGGCCATTCAGCAAACTCTATCAATCCGTTGCCTCCCCGCAGAATCCAGCCGCCGCGTTCCCAGGGTGTGTTCCCCCAGTTGGCTTTCCTGAACAGGCGATGGAAGAATTGAAAGACGCCCGGCAGTTTGAAGATCTCCATAGCTGCAGCGATAGCGGCCGGGTCTTTCGAAACACCAGCGCTTGAGCTTCCTGCAAGAACAGCCAACGCCCTTCCAAC
>JAADFT010000374.1 GCA_013152765.1 Calditrichota bacterium
GCGGCAGGCTGGACGAACAGCTCCTCAAATGGCGCTTCCCGAAGGATGCGTCCGTTGGCAACGCAGTTGAGCGCCACGCCACCTGCCATGCACAGGCGCTTCATCCCCGTCTCCCGGTGCAGATGGTTAGCCATCTTCAGCAGGACTTCTTCCGTAACGGCCTGAAGGGAAGCGGCCACATCCTGGTGGAACGACTCCAGCGGCTCGGAGGGCAACCGTCGGGGACGTCCGAAAAGCCGTTCGAAACGCCGGTTTGTCATCCGCAAACCCACGTGGTAGGCAAAGTAGCGCATGTTGAGCCGGAAGCTGCCGTCGTCGCGGATGTCGATCAGCTCTCGCATTTGCGCGAGGTAGCGGGGCGTACCGTAAGGGGCCAGCCCCATCACCTTGTACTCGGAACTGTTGACCTTGAAACCCAGGTAGTACGTGAGCGCGCTGTAAAGCAAGCCCAGCGAGTGCGGAAAGTGAATTTCCTTCCACAGCTCGACCCGGCTCCCCCGGCCCACGCCGTAAGTTGTCGTCGCCCATTCACCAACGCCGTCGGTTGTGAGGATGGCCGCCTCTTCGAACGGCGACACCAGGAAGGCGCTGGCAGCGTGACTCAGGTGGTGTTCGGCGAACAGGATGGGCCCGTCGTAGCCTAAGGCTTTCCGGATTTCGTGGCGGATCCAGAGCTTTTGCCGGAGCCAGGGCGGCATCGCTTTGAGGAAAGCGGGCAGACTGCGCGGGAAGGTCGACAGGTGGGTCAGCAAAATGCGCTCGAACTTGACCAGAGGACGGTCGTAAAAGCCGACGTAGTCGATTTCCGCTGGAGAAATCCCCGCCTCGCTGAGGCAGTAACGCACGGCGTTGGCGGGAAATCTCCAGTCGTGCTTGACCCGGGTGAAGCGTTCTTCCTGCGCAGCCGCAATCAGCTCGCCATCGCGCATCAAAGCGGCAGCGGCGTCGTGGTAGTAAGCGGAAATGCCAAGGACGATCGTACTCATATCAGAACGGGTACCTGGCCCGATCCAGGTCTTCCGGATCCGGCTCGCGCGGCAACCAGTACGTGTTTGCAGAGCGCTCCCTCAAGCGCAGGTAGTCTTTGCCCAGCAACCGAAGCACCAGCGCAGCAGGCCCGAACACAAGCCAGTACGCGACGAAGAGCAACACGTGGGTGTTGACGACACCAAGCACGTGGGCCAGTTGTTTCCACTTGCGGAAAAGAAAGCGAAAAACCGATTTCACGGGTCAACCTCAGCCTTGCGAAATTCACAAACGCTCGTACTCAGCGTTTTCCGTCCCCAATCCACCCGTAGTACCGGCCCATCCAGTACGGCAAGAGCCACGAGGTTCCGGGGCGTTCGTAACGTCCGCCGGTACCCCAACGGGCCTTCCACGGGTTCCGGTCCCAGCGCATCAGGCCCCTCTCGCTGGGCGGAAGCAGCCGATCCGTCTGGAACGCCTCCATCTCCGGGCGGTGCACAATTCGCACGTCCTCGCGTCGCGTGTTGTCAATGGTCCAGCGCACCAGGTCCAGCGGTGTGTCGTGGAAAAAGAACACGTCGGCGTCGAGCTGGACCGGCTCCTGGCCCGTACAGGCTGCGTACACAAAGTCGAAGAAGGGGCTCTGGTCGTCGCGAACCTGAGCGTACCACCAGTCGATGCTCTCCCGGTAGAGGCTGCGCAGCTCCGGGTCATCCTCGAGGTCAAAAAGAATCAGGTACGACTGAGCCAACAAATTGTCGTCGATGTGCGTCCGCCAGGCCGGATTCACCGTTTTCGCGTGGCGCACGTTCTCGTCGTAGTGGTGTTCGTGCAGCAACTTCAGGTACGCGCGCTGGTACTTCTCGTTGCCGCTCACGTGGTAGGCCAGCTTCAGGTAGGCGAGGATTTCCACGGAATTGACACCGCGCTCCGTGATCCAGTCCGGATCGTTGTTCAGCTTTTCCGGACTCCAGACCGCCCACTTTGTGGCCTTGCCGTCGATGTCCCGCAACACGAACCCGCCGTCGATGATGTAGTCCATCACGGCGCACACCTGCTCGCGCACGAGGTCGCGTTCCCGTTCGTCCGCCGCCAGCTTGTAGTAGCAGTGGTAGGCAAACATGTGGCCCGTGATCTCGTCGCTGCTGGTGTCGCCTTTCCAAAGCCATTTGCCGTCCTTCGAGAGCCGCCAGCGTTTCTCCACCCGCTTCTGCCGAGGATTCCGGACCCGGATTTCGGCCCACTCTTGCTCGGTGTACGTCCGGTTCCGATCGGCCATGTCCGTCCAGGAGCTGGGGATCACCGTCCGGGCGACGAAACCCGGCGTGTCTGTTACCAAACGCAAGTAGCGCAACGCGTGAAAAGCCTTCTTCGCGCGCTCTCGGGCGTCCGCGTCACCCGTTGCCGCGTAGCGGAACGATTCCATCGCCAGGTACATGCCGGTGAACAAACCGTCGTTGTCCGTGTCGATGGGCTTCCACTGTGACGTGTCGCCAGGGACGGGGAGGTAACACTGCTCCACCAGGTAGGGCTCGCGCACGTGGCGGCGGTAACACACGTGATGAAAATGCGCGGCCTTTTCGGCGATGGTCATTCGCCGCGGCACGATCGCGCTCACTCCCTTCGCCGTGGCGATCCAGGCAGTTCCGTCTGGACCAAAAGCCACGTCGCGCACGTCGTCGCTGAGCAACCAACGGCGGCTGTGCCGCAGCGACCACGTTTTTCCGTCGAAACGTGCCACACCGAGCGTTGTCCCCACCCACATGCGGCCGTCGGGTCCCCGGGCCACGGTGCGCACGAACACCGTGGGCAAACCGTCGGCAGGACGGAATTCCCCGACACGGTGTCCTCCCCGGTAAAGCGTGACTCCGCCGAGCCCAGCGACCCAGAGCGTCCCGTCGCTCGAAAGGGCCAGTCCGCCCACGGCCGCACTCAGCAGCTCGTCCCGCTTACGGTAGACCCGCCACCCTTTGTTCGTCACCCGGTACAGGCCAATCGGTGAAGCCAGCCACAGCACGCCGTCCGCGTCCACAAGGGCAGCCTGAATCGCTTTGGAAAAGGGGGTTGTCCGAAAACGCCAGGTGCGGCCCCTGAGCACCCACAGGCCATCCGGGCCAAAAGCCAGAACGCTGTCCGCGGTGACACACAGGGTTCCGACTGGACCCGTCACATCCGCAACCCGTCGGGCCTGGGAACCGCGTGCTCGCCAAACTCCGTTCCACGCAGCCGCCCACACGCCACCGTCGGCTGCCGGGGCCACGTCGAAGGCTGGTCCCGCACCATTTTCAGGAACTACGGCAGTCCACTTCCCCGTTTGCCGCTCCAACCGGAACAGACCCGCCCTGGTCGCGGCCCAAACCTGCCCGTCGCGATCCACGGCCACTGCCCGTACATCGTTGGCTTCAGGCGAGCCCAAAGGGTGCGGTTGGTGAATTTCCTGCACAAATGGTTCATCTGGCACCCCCGCCGGGAGGCTGATCGTCGTGGTCAGGGTCAGAAAAACGCAGGTCACTGCGGCGATCAGGACTCGGCGCATCATGAGGTCTCCTTTGTTTCTGGTTCCATGCGGTTCAGGTCTGACTGTTTTTCTTCCAGGTCCGTCGTAATTAAGGGCCGCAAGGTTGCCCGTTGTAGCCTCCAAATGGCAATTTACTTCAGCAGCACCACCCGGTGAACTTGG
>JAADFT010000375.1 GCA_013152765.1 Calditrichota bacterium
GCTCAGGCCCAGCACATCCTGCATGAAGTGGCGCAGCTCCTGGAGAAAAAGGGAATCAAAGTGCGCTACGCCATTCACCCGGTCGCGGGGCGTATGCCAGGCCACATGAACGTGTTGCTGGCTGAGGCCAACGTTCCTTACGATCAACTCTACGAAATGGACGCGATCAACGACGATTTCCAGGAAACGGACGTGGCCGTAGTGGTGGGGGCCAACGACGTCGTGAACCCCGTCGCGCGCTGGAAGAAAGACAGCCCTCTTTACGGCATGCCCATCCTCAACGTGGACCAGGCCAAGACCGTGATTTTCCTGAAGCGTAGCCTGAGCCCGGGCTTTGCCGGAGAGGACAACCCGCTGTTCTACGAGCCGAAAACAATGATGGTGTTCGGCGACGCCAAAGAGACGCTGACCAAGCTGGCGGCCATTTTGAAAGAGTCGTAGCCACCGGTGCACGTCTCCCTCAGCTGGATTTTTACGCAAGAACCAGAAAGCCCGCCGTTCCCACCAAAGGGAAGGCGGGCTTTTGTTATTCTCGCTGCCTGACGTCCTCCGCACAAATCGCGTTCGGGCCAGTGCGCTTTCTCAAGTAAAGCCGGTCCACTTCCTCCCGCTGATCCCTCTCGCCGCGTTGTGCGAGAATCCGTCGCCCACTCGTTCAGGGCTCCGCAACCGAGCGCGACGAGCACATCCCTACGTGAAAGACGGCTCTCACCACACAACCGCCAGGCGAACCAGGTCAAGTTGCTCCCTCACAGGCCGATAATCGCATTGAAGTGGCAACGCACGGAACGGTCACTTCACCTCGCTCCGCAAACTGGCAGCGCCACGGTTTCTCCACAGACCAGCGGTGTACCGTGGGTGGCGGGTGCGAAGGTGAGTCCCGTTACGACAAAGCGTTTAAGGGCATCCAGGCGCTGGCTCAAGACCGACCCGGAAAGCTTCCGACCGGCTACTGCCCCGGCCACGGAGAACCGCAAGACATCTCCGACCGAGCCGGGCAGACGGCGGAGTGGCTTTTCCAGCAGCGCTTAGTTCTGCTACGTCAGAATGCCTGTGGTTTTTCCCCGAGCTGAGCCCGCCTCAGCGGGTGCCTTTTCAAAGTAGCTCGCGGATTCGATCCCCGGGCGGAAAAACCACATTGCGCTTCTTGCCTCTTTGAGGCAAATCTGACGTACTGGGCTTAGCACATTCTACAAACTGCTTTTCCGTGTGGCCTTGCTTCCAGGCGTCCGCGCCCAGAAAAGCGATTCCAGGGGGAAAGTTCTCTCGTGTTTACAGCAAACCAAGCGGCGGAAGGTGCGTTTGAGCGGCAACCGGCAAAACGTCACAGCGGGGAACGTTTCTGTTCCCGAAGCACGTCTGAATGAGGTCTTGCTCAAAAACCTGCGCACAGCCAGCGCAGGGCTGGGCATTGTCTACCTTTTCTTCGCCCTCAATCGGGCGCTTTACATGCCGAGCACGGTTGCGCTTCCGCTTTCCCTGGCGGCTGTTGCGGTAGCCACTGGCCTTTTCATCGAGTACTACATCCTTTCAAGCCGTCCTCTCTCACCGCGACTTGCTCACCCAGTGGCTCTTGCCACACTGGGGTTCGTCCTGCTCGACAACCTCTACCAGTTCAGTGTGGCCGGCGACCCGAAGTACTCGCTGCCTGTCGCCTTCACCGTCGTGGCCGCCGGGCTCCTGTTGCTTTCGATGCGCTGGCTCATTCTGTTCGTGGCACTCGGGATTGCCTCCTGGGCAGTCACTACCGGTCCCGCCGTCTTCACGGCACGCGCTGTGCCGTGGTGGCTGGTGCAGCTTGGCGCGGGAGCAGCAGCAGTCGCCATTCACATGTGGCGTGTACAAACCGTTCGCCGAATCGAAGCTCTGCACCTGCTGGATGAGCAGCGACGACACCAGCTGGCCGAAGCCGCTGAGGCCCTCCGCCGTAGCGAGGAACGATTCCGGCGCCTCGCCGAGGCAACATTTGAAGGCATCGCCATCTTCCGGGACGGCGTCATTCTGGACACCAACCGGGCCTTCGCCAGCATGTTTGGCTACAAACCGAGAGAGGTTCTTGGAAAACACGTAACTGATTTCATCCGTCTTCCCAAAAGGGACCATTCCACGAAGCCTTCCAAAGGCTCACTCGAAGCCGTGGGGGTTCGCAAGGATGGCAGTCACTTTCCCGTGGAGCTCACCGGCCGCAAAATTCCCTACGACGAGGCTGAAGCGAAGGTAATTGCTGTACGGGACATCACGGAGCGGAAAAAGGCGGAACAGGAGCTGCTGAGAGCTAAAGAGGCGGCCGAAAAAGCGAACCGAGCCAAGAGCCAGTTCCTGGCCAGCATGAGCCACGAGCTACGCACGCCGTTGAATTCCATCATCGGATTCTCCGAAATGCTGGCCGACCAGGTCTTCGGTACGCTCAACGAGAAACAGCTCAAGTACGTCAACAACATTCTCACAAGCGGCAAACATCTGCTGCAACTCATCAATGACATCCTGGACCTTTCCAAAGTCGAGGCGGGCCACATGCAACTGGAGAGAACCAAGTTCGAAGTGGCCCAGGCGATCGATGACGTGCTCAACGTCGTGAAAGCGCTGTCGAACAAAAAGCACATTCGTCTTGTCCCAGAGATCGAGGATGGTTTGCCGCCGCTCTACGCCGACAAGGCCAAGTTCAAACAGATTCTCTACAACCTGCTGAGCAACGCCATCAAATTCACCCCGGAAGGCGGCGAGGTTAAACTCCGCGTTACACGAGTGCGCGACGGTGCCTCCCGGGAACAGGTTGCGTCGGGCAGACCTTCGCAGGAGTTGCTCAGGGTACAGGTGATCGACAGTGGAATCGGGATCGCACCCGAAGACCAGGAACGAATCTTCCGCGAGTTTGAGCAGGTCGACTCCTCTTACGCGCGCAAGCAACAGGGCACTGGCCTGGGACTGGCGCTGACGCGCAAACTGGTGGAACTGCACGGCGGCAAAATCTCGGTATTCAGCGAAGGTACCGGGAAGGGGTCTACATTCACGTTTACCATTCCGTTTGTCAGCCCACCTGCTGAAGAACAGCAACCAGGTCAGCCAGAAGCAACACAGGACACGACACCGCCTTCGAAAATCCCTGTACGGGCGGATGCTCCTCTCGTGCTGGTTGTCGACGACAATCCCCAGGCCCGAGAAATGCTGGGTTACTACGTGACAACGGGCGGCTACCGCGTGGCCTACGCCGCCAACGGCGAAGAAGCGCTTCGCAAAGCCCGACTCTTGCATCCTTTCGCGATCACGCTTGACCTCATGATGCCCGAGAAAGACGGACTTGAGGTCTTGGCCGAGCTGAAGTCTGATCCGCAAACTGCAGACATCCCGGTGATCATCGTGAGCATGACGGAAGACAAACTCCTGTGCACCAGTCTTGGTGCACTCGAGTTCTTCGTCAAACCGGTGGACAGAAAGCGGTTGCTGGAGGTTCTCCAGCGCATAAGCTCGAGGAAAACCGCTGGTAAACCCAGAGTGCTGATCGTGGACGATGAACCTTCGACTGTTGACTGGGTGTCTGGCGCCTTGGAAGCAAATGGTTTCGAAGTTCTCAAGGCTTACGGAGGCAAAGAGGGCATTGAACTGGCGACCACACACATCCCGGACGCCATCGTGCTTGACCTGATGATGCCTGAAGTCAGCGGTTTCGAGGTTGTCGACAAACTGAAACAGCAGGAAAGAACACGGGACATTCCGATCATTATTTTCACAGCGAAGACCATGTCGTCAGAAGAGCGTCGCCGATTGAGTAGACACGTTCTGGGCTTCGCCAAGAAAGCTGGTAAAGACGAACTGCTCCAGTACCTCGACGAAGTCCGGCGCATTCGGCGTGTGAAGGGATTTTCATCCTCCAAAAAGCACGCAAGTACGACAACTGTCGTCCAGTAATCGATGGTCAAAATCGCAAGGAGGACCAAAAACGGGAGTGAGGGAAATGGGAGAAAAACGCATTCTTGTGGTTGACGACAACGACTTGAATCTTGAGTTGGTCACCGACTTGCTGGAAGTAGCTGGTTTCAGCGTCCACAGCGCCACAACCGCCGAAGAGGGCATCCGGCTAGCCCAAATAGCTCAACCAGATCTGATTTTGATGGATGTCGGACTCCCGGGAATGGACGGCTTGGAGGCCGCCAGAATTCTCAAGAGCGATGCTCGTACACGTGGGATCCCCCTTGTAGCGCTTACAGCGCATGCCATGCGGGGCGACAGAGAAAAGGCCCTTGCAGCCGGTTGCGACGGCTACATCACGAAACCAATCGATACCAGAACGTTTGTACAGGATGTCCGTCGCTTTGCCTCGGCTCACAAGCAAGGGGTTCGCGTATGACGGGGACCAATCATAAACGCCACCGCATCCTCATCGTCGACGATGAGGCGATGAACCGCGAGCTGCTCCAGGATTTGATGACAAGCCTCGGCTACGAGTGCGAAACAGCCAGTGATGGCTTCGAGGCGTTAGTCAAGTTGGAGCTGGAGGTAGATCTCGTGCTCCTGGACGTGATGATGCCAGGACT
>JAADFT010000376.1 GCA_013152765.1 Calditrichota bacterium
GCTGTCTGCCTCCTGCTGTGAACGTAACGCCGGCCTGGATCTCACGCCCCGGCATCGGGTACCCGAACTCGTCCTCGTAGTCCGCGTCGAGGAGGTTGCTCACTGCCACAAAGGGACGCAACCCGCGGAGGGTCGGCAGGTAGAACGTGGCGTCCAGGACGCCGTAACCCGGCAGGCGGCCCGTGCGGTTGTACACGTGGTAAGGACGGCTTCCCACAGCCCGCGCGACGACGGTGAGGCTGCTCCCGCGTGGCAAGGCCAGATGAGCCACCAGACTGGCTTTGTAGCGCGGCCGGTAGTCCAGAGCAGCCCCGGTCGCCGGGTCCCGTGCGTCCAGCAGACTCAAGCCCAGCGAGACGTTGGAGCGGTGTGCGGTCCTGAGGCTCGCCGAGATCTCAACACCCTGCAGGCGCGCCTGCGCCAGATTCTCGAACGGCTGGCCGCGACCGTGCTGCTGGATGAGGTCGCGCACCTGGCTGCGGAAGAAGGCAAGATCGAGCTGCAGGTCCGAAAAAGGCGTCGCACGGAGCGCCAGCTCGTGCGTCCACGCACGCTCGGGGCGCAGCCGGGCGTTCCCACTCAGAGAACCGTACCATTCCTTCAGGGTTGGAAAGCGCGATTTGTGGCCCGACAGCCACCGCACCGACACGACCGGCGTGAGGCGGTAGATCAACCCTACCTGCGGGTTTAACGACGTCAGGCGCCGGGAGCCCTTGGCCTGGAGCCAGTCGAAGCTCGCCCCCGCCAGCGTCTCGAAGCGGGCTGAAGGCGCCCAGTGCGCCTCGACGCCACTGGACACGGTCGTCGCCCGGTACGTCTTCCAGGGCTTGCCGAGGTCGTCCTGGATGCGAACGACGTCCGCCTTGTCGCTGAGTGAGGCGCGGATGCGCAGGCTGCGACGCGGCTGCCAGTTCAGCAAAGCCTGAGCGCCGACAACGCGGTTGCGGTAGGTGCTCGTCCACCTGCGTTCGGCGAAATCCGGGTCTCTGTACGCTTCCAGCGTGTTGTCGAAGGCTTCAGCGTAGGTCTTGACTTGCGCCGACAGACCGCGCCGCAGGCGGAAAAGCGCGCTCAGGTCAGCGAATTTGCGTTCCCACAGGGGAAAGCGCCAGTAGCGCGGGCGGAATCCACGCGTTGCAGTCGGCACGCCTTTGGTTGCGCGTGTGGCGCCCGCGGAAAGCGCCCAGTCCACTCTCCCCGAGGACCGCCAGCCGAGCTTGCCGTAAAGGTTCAGGTTGCTGAAACCGCTGTTGTCGCGAAGGCCGCCATCCTCGCGCGCTGTGGGCTCGAACTTGCTGGACAGCCGGTAGCCAGACCGGCCGGTTCTGCTCACCGCTGCCCAGTAGTAGAAGCGGCCGCGCTTTCCGCCGTGCCTGAAGCTGAACCTGCTGTACCCGCCGGTGCCCGCTGCCAGGGTCCCGAAGGACTGGGCCGAGAGCGGCGGCCCGTAAGTGACCAGGTTCACGACGCCACCGAGGGCGTTGGGGCCGTAGAGCGACGAAGCCGGCCCTTTGGCCACTTTGATTTTGGCCACGCTCTCGATCGGAAACTGGGCCAGGTCCATCGTGCCGAAGAACGGCTCGTAAATCGGGTGGCCGTCGAAAAGCAGCACCACCTCCCGCTGGGAGAAACCGCGCAGGTACAGGCGGGCTTCACCCTTGGAGCCCACCGTCACGTGCAGAGAAGGAGAGAAATTCAGAGCCTGGGCGGTAGTGGTCACGGTTGCGGCTTCGCGGAGGGCAAGCTGGCTGAAGGTGTCGGTGCCGTACGGAGGGTCCGGCAAACGCCTGGCCGTCACGACGATTTCCCCGAGGGTGTAGTCGACCTGCTCCTGGGCGGCAACGGGCAGGGCCAGAAGCAGACAAATCGCGAACGCGGTGACCGTCTCGGTGCGCATCACGGTACCCTCGCGCTGCTCACCAGTTCACCCGGCTGGAGGGAGCTCGACGTCAGAGCCAGGATGCGCCCGGCGAAGTGCCAGGCTCCGAATCCGGCCGCTGCCCCGAGCAGGGCGTGCAGGCCCCAGAGGGACGCGAACAGGTACCAGCCGCCGTCCGGCCCAAGACCGAACAGAGCAGCGCCGCGTTGCAGCAGCAGGGCGTAAACTTTCAGGATGCCGCTGCCGGCCAGAATGCCCTGCGTCAGAAACGGGTGCACGAAACACCAGCTCATGGCTCCAGCCCCTGCCAGCGCCGCCCACAGGGGTCCGGGCCGCTTTACGGGAAGGAGCGTCTCGACGAGAAGGCTCTCGATCAAAATGCCCAGGGCTGTGTAGGGAGCGCCGGCGCCGCCGAGTCCGAGCTTGAGGACGGCCACAACCAGCGCCACCGAGGCCACCGAGCCTCGGCGGGGGACGAACCTCCGCACCGTGACCAGCACGAAGAGGGCAGCAGCCGTCAGGACGGCGCCTGCGAAGGGCACACGCGCCCAGTGAAGCTGGTTGCCGAGCTGAAGCTCGGCCATGGTCCAGAGGGTGCCAAACATGGCCAGGAGTGGCAGTTGCCGGACCTCCACCCAGGCTGGACCGGCGACTGTGCTGCCAACCCGCGGGGACGTTAACGCTTGACTCTCCATCTCGGCATCTCGCGAAGCTTGTTTTTGCCTGCAGTGGCGGTTCGAGGGTCCAGTTGCCCTGAAACCAAAACGCCCAGTTCCCGGCTTGGCGGGGAGACTGGGCGTTGGGGACCAAAGAAAAAGCCGGTCCCGTGCGCCGGAGACCGGCAAAAGCTTGCTGCGTCTCCTTTCCAAGCACGGGGAGGCGTGGTCGTTTCCTTCCACACCCTGTCGGCCAGGGCGCCGTGGCCGCAACGGCTTTAGGCGCCAGGGCTCGGAGACTGAAGACTGATCGTGGCAAAACCTTCACAATTTCTGTGCCAGGTTTCGGGAGGGCGCGTAACTGCGTGAAATGGACGGGTTTAGACTGCCCTGGTGGCGGGGCCGGAGCCGAACGGAGCGACATCCGGCGGTCACGTGTGTCGGGATGCTGTCACACCGGGAAGGGGGGCGCGCCGTTCCTCTTGTTTGGGCTGTGCTGGAGGCTTGCTGCAGGCACGCTCGCGGCGCTGGTTGGACGCAGTTGGGAAAGTCAGCGCGAACCGGTGCTCAGCGGAAAAGCGATTTCCGTTCCTCGGCCAGCCGCCAGAACAGGGCTTCGTCTTCGGGGCGGTTCAGGTTGAACAGGAGGTGCGGGTCGGCGTCCGGCAGCAGCTCGGACACCGGGAGCAGGCGGTACGGGACGCGATTCAGCAGGGCCCAGATGATGTTGTCGTTGTGGCGAAGGCGGTCTTCCAGCACGGGCAGACAGGCGGGCGCGTAGAAACCGCAGGCGGGCTGGGGCCCGTGGCGGTCGAGCACAAGGAGGGCGAAGTCGTCCGGATGCAGGTGCCGACGCATGGCCTCGATCAGGGCTGGGTCGAAGAAGGGGAGATCCGCGGGCAGCAAAAAGGCGCGTTCGTGTGGCGCCAGGCCCGCGAGCAGAGTGTGGAGACCGCCCAAGGGACCGTGCCCGGCCAGGCGATCCGGCAACATTTCCGCGCCTGGCGGAGGCGCCACGCCGACTGGCTTTCCGAGAACGACAACGCGAAAGCCGGCCCGCTGCACACGGGACACAAGGTGGTGCAGCAGTGGCACGCCGTTCA
>JAADFT010000377.1 GCA_013152765.1 Calditrichota bacterium
GGTCCGTGCATGTGCATGTCGATTCCGGCCAGAACTGCCCGCGCGTAGGCCTCCTTCTCGCTGCCCACGACGTGGTGCAGCGAGTACAGACGCTCGATGTCCATCCAGTCGCTCACCACAAAGCCGCTGAAACCCATTTGGCCCCGCAGGATGTCAGTGAGCAGGTAGTGGCTGCCGTGGCAGGGTTCTCCCTCGATTTCATTGTGGGCAGCCATCACAGTGTAAGCCCCGGCGTCCACAGCGGCTTTGAAGGGAGGCAGAAAAACCTCGAACAGCGTCCGGCGGGAAATGTCGGTCGGAGCGGCATTCAGCCCGTTGATCGGTTCGCCGCCTCCCACCATGTGCTTGGCACAGGCGATCACGCGCGTGTCCGTGGTTCCACCGCCAGACTGAAGCCCGCGGACCATCGCCACGCCCATTTGGGACACCAGGTAAGGGTCCTCGCCAAAGGTTTCGCCGACGCGGCCCCAGCGAGGATCGCGGGCCACGTCCACGTTGGGTGTGAAGCTCCAGTGCATCCCGCAGGCACGCATCTCGACCGCCGTCTGGCGCCCCACCGCTTCCACAAGAGCGGGATCCCACGCGGACGCTAACGTGAGCGGCGTGGGGTAAATCGTAGCACCGCGGACAAGTCCGTTGCCGTGAATGGCGTCGATGCCAATCAACAGAGGGATTTTCAGCCGACTCTTGAGCGCCAGCTTCTGCAAGGTGTTGGCTTCTTCGGCGGTCACCACGTGCAGGAAAGAGCCGATCTTGCCCTCGACGACAAGCCGTTCCACGTCGCGAGGACTGAGATTCGGGTAAAATCCGTGGGCATCGTCCAGGTCGGCGTGCTCGCCAAACTTCTTTTTGGCCACTTCCCGCTGGTGCTCCAGTCCCACGTACTGGCACATTTGACCGACTTTTTCTTCCAGGGTCATCCGAGCCAGCAGGTCGTCGAGACGTTTCTCCACGGGGAGCCTGGAGTCCAGGTAGGCGGGGCGGTCGCCAGCCCACAGCAAGTTTTGCGCGGAGAAAAGCAAGAAACCAACAAGGATCAGTCGTTTCACACGCATTGTCTTCACTCGTTTGCTAAGGTTTGCAACTAACTTCGCAGGCCTCTCCGGTACGGATCGGCAGCCACATCACCTGGCCGTCTTTCTGCGCTGTCCGAATTCCTGTGGCAAGTACAAATTCCCGCCTGCTGCATTCACCACGAGTGGGAAGCTCGTTCCCGCAAAGCGAACGGGTTTTACCTCAAAAGCACCATTTTTCGCACGTGGCGCGTCTCGCCTGCGCGCAGCACAGCAAGATAGCATCCGGACGTCACGGGCGCTCGCTCCCGGTCGGTTCCGTCCCAGACGGCGCGGTGTTCGCCCGGCGGAACGGATTTGTCGACGAGTCTGCGAACCTCGCGACCCGCCAGGTCGAAAATCGCCAGTCTTACGGGTGCCAGCGCGTCGAGCCAAAAGCGAATGGTCGTCTGACCGTTGAACGGATTGGGGTAGTTGACCAGTCCGAATGCATCCGGGAGACGCCTGCCGTTGACGTCCCGTTGGGACACTGCTGTTGGCCCCAGAAAGGTCAGGCTAACATCGTCAACGAAGAAGTCGCCCGTGTACCCGCCCGCAGTCTGCACCGAAAGCAGTGCCTCGTCGAGTTTTCCCTGCCAGGTTAGCCTGAGCGTGTCCGTCACCAGATGCCAACCGGAGGAGTCCATCGTGCCGATCGCGCCCAGGTGCTGCACCTGGCCTCCGGCCGTGAGACGCACCTTGAGCTTGGCCTGCACACTGGAATCCGTGAGCGAACGAAAGTATCCCGTCACCGCGTACGTGCCCGGACCGTGTGCCTGCAGCGTACCCGTCACGTCCTGGTACGCCCCAGCCCAGTCCTTCTGGCGACCCGTCACGCGGAGCGCGTACTGGCCGGAATGCACCGGCGATTCGACCACGGCCAGCATGCTGCCCTTCGCCTGCCAGCCGCCCAAACCGAACTCAAAGCCGGGATTCTGAAGCAAGTTGCTTCCTTGGGGTGAGGGCAGATCGCTTTCCGCCTTCTTCTTCATCTTCTCGAAGTAGTCCCGGAGGATCTGGCGGAATTGCGTCACCACCTCCCGGTACTCCGGCAGAGGTGCCCGGCTGACGGTCTCCAACGGGTCAATTTTGTAGTCGTAGAGTTCGTTGGCCACCACGTTGGTGGTGTCGTACTCCTGGGTCAGGCGAATGTCCCGCTTCAGCCATTCGACGTAGCGGTACCGTTTCGTGCGCACGGCGTAGCCTTCGACCTTGACTCCATCGGCAACACGGTGGAACTGGCTCACGGCGTAGGGTTTGACCTCAGCTGCCGAGTCCTGCAGGGCGGGCACCAGGCTCACGCCGTCCAGGTTGTCCGGCACCGGCAGATTCGTCAGTTCGCACAGGGTGGGGAAAATGTCGACAAACTCGCTCATCGTGTGGGCCACCTGGCCCTTCGGGAAGCCGGGCGCAGCGATGATCAGGGGCGCGCGTGTAGCCTGCTCGAAGTTGGTGTGTTTGCACCACATCAGGTGGTCGCCAAGGTGCCAGCCGTGGTCGCCCCAGAGGACGATCACCGTGTTGTCGCGCAGGTTCAGTTCGTCCAAACGGCGCAGCAGTCGACCGATGAGCCGGTCCACATGACTGACACAGGCGTAGTAGCCGTTGATGAGCTCGCGCTGCTTGTCGTCCGGGATGCGCCCCTTCTTGGGAATGTCCACGTAGTGCCGCAACTCCCAACCGGGCTGGAAAGCCCACTCAGGGGCGTTGGCCGCATGTTCCTGGAAGGGCGCCAGTGGGATGAGCGCGCGCGGGTAGCGATCCCAGTCCACCTTGGGAGCGACAAACGGCAAATGGGGTTTCTTGAAGCCAACGGCCAGGAAGAACGGTTTGTCGCCACGGGCGAGCTGGTCCAGAAGGTCCAGACCGTCTGCGAGGATGTGCCCGTCGACGAAAGCGCTGTCCGGGGCGTCGTCGATCTCAGTGGAAACCTTCTCGGTGGCACGCAACCAGCGTTTTCCGCGGGCCGGGCGGTACGGGACCGACCAGGAGGCAGCGTCGTGCTGTTTGTCCACGGAGCGCAGGTCGAACACCTTGCCGACGGCCGCGGTTTCGTAACCATGCTGCCGGAAGTACTGCGGCAACGTAACCACGTTCGGGTTGCGTCGGCGCAAACCGGCGTACTCGCGCAGGTCCCACACGCCGCTTCGGTCGGGACGCAACCCCGTGAGCAAGCTGGCCCGCGAGGGTGCGCACACCGCCTGCTGGCAGTAGTTGTTGAAGAACACGGTGCCCTGGCTGGCCAGCCAGTCGATGTTGGGCGACACCACCATCGTGTCGCCGTAGCAGCCCAGGGTGGGTTTGAGATCGTCCACAGCGATCATCAGCACGTTGACCGGTTTCACACCGGTCGCCGCCCACAACCGAACCTGGGCGACAAAGACAAACAACAAAGCGAGGAGAAGTTTCAGCATGGCCTCACCCGGTTGGTTTTGATTTTGCCACCGCGCCCTTTGCACCGATCACCGCCCGGTTTCGTCGGTGTCGGAACGGGATTTCGTACAACGAATCCGTTTTGTTTTGTAGGAGGCAGCTCTTGCTGCAGACCTGCCGACCCTTCGTCGGTGCCAGAGGGCA
>JAADFT010000378.1 GCA_013152765.1 Calditrichota bacterium
CTGGTCCGCAAAGGGCGCTTCGTAATCCGGCGGCGCGTGCAGGGGACGCGGCGTTCTGGGCGAACGAAGCAGTGTGATTCGCAAGCTGTCGTTGCGAGCGTCGAACCCGTACTTGCAGTCGTTCAGCAAAGCCACGCCCCAGGCGCCGTCCGACATGTCCACGAACTTGTGCCCCGGAACCTCGAATTTCGCCTTTTCGGCGGGGGTCTTGGGGTGCGTGGTCCGGGCAATCGTTCCGTAAGGGATCTCGTAAACCGCAACGTCGGTCTGCACATTCACCGGGAAAAGCGCCTTCAGAAGGACGTGGTGGGCGTGCCAGTCCGCGTGGGTTTCCACATCCAGACGCGGGGAATGTGCGTAAAGAACGTAGGTCTGCTCAAAGCGGGAGTCGCGCCAGCGCCTGACGACGCGCACCGCCGCCCGCAGTTGTCCGCGGTCTACCACTTCGATTCTTTCAACGTCGTCGACCAGCCACTTTTCTCCCGTGTACTGGATGTTCCAGGCATCGTAGTGGTCGGGCAAATCGCCGAACGCCTGCAGAACGTTGCCCTCCTTGCCGGGCGTCAGGATCTCGCGCCGGTTCACCTTGTCGAACACCCGCTTCAGATTGCCGGTCCGGGGATCGATTTCGGCACGAACGAAGCGGTTCTCCAGCACGGTTTTGCTAACCTCGAGCCCGGTGTGCACCTTCACCGGTCCACCCTTGCGAACCCAGAACGTCTTGTAGCCCAGCGCAGGCACGTCCTCCGCCAGGAACAACAGGGTTGAACCGTCCACCTGGCTCAACATCGGCTTGCCCTTCGCGTCCACAACGCGGCCGAGTTTGGCCAGTCGGGCGTCGTTCAGCCGAACCACGCCCGTACGCGTCCAGGAAAGCGGGTTGAAAACCAGCACAGGCGTACCCTTGCCTCGCGTGTCGACCTGGCTGGCGAGCTTCTCCAGTCCCGCCTGGATGATGCCTTTCGCGGTTTTCTCGACAAAATCGTAGTCGCGGTTTGCATCTTCGTACACCGGCGGAATCGACGAACCCGGGAGAATGTCGTGGAACTGGTTGAGCATCACCTTGCGCCACGCTGCCAGCAGTTTTTCCGACGGATACGGCATGCCGCTGATCACCGCCAGCTTCTCGGCCTCGTCCATCATGATTTCCGACTGGCGGTTGCGCTTCTTGATCTTGGCGTGCGTCGTGTAGGTGCCCCGGTGGTACTGCAGGTACAGCTCGTCCTTGATCACCGGAAGCTTCTTCGAAGCCGGGTCCGCTTCGATCGCTTCCATCGTGGTCAGCACGTTGTCCTGCTTCACCAGCGGGTAAACGTCCACGCTTTGCGCCTCCCGAATGTTGCGCAGGTGTCTCCGCGTGGGTCCGCCGCCGTGGTTGCCAACGCCGTACAGGACCAGGTGGTCTTTCAAACCCGTGATCTTCTGGAATCGGACGAACTCGTCGGCCATGCGCTTGGGGTCGGCGGTGTGGACGTAGCCGTAGGGGATGAGTGTGAGCACGCGCGAGCCGTCCGGCGCTTCCCACCAAAAAGCGTCCTGCTCCCACGGTGTCGTGTCGTTCCAGCGCAGCTTTTGCGTTACGAAGTACTTGAATCCCGCCTTGCGGTAGAGTTGCGGCAGGGTCCAGGAGTAGCCGAACGTGTCCGGGTTGAAGCCAACGCGGATGTCGATGCCGAACTTCTGCATGAAGTAGCGCTTGCCGTAGAGGATCTGCCGAACCAGCGATTCACCGGAGGGCAGGTTCAGATCGGGCTCCACCCACATGCCACCGATCGGGAACCAGTGTCCTTCCTGGTACGCCTTGCGGATCTGCTCGAACAGTTCGGGGTAGCGCTCTTCCATCCAGGCGTAGGCCTGGGCGGAGCTCTGCACGTAGACAAAATCCGGGTACTCGCGCGCGAAATTCAGCGCCGACGCGAACGTGGAACGACACACCTCGATCGTCTCGGGGTCGTAGCGCCACAGCCAGGCCATGTCGATGTGCGCGTGTCCGGCCAGGTGAATCGTGTTCTGCTTCAGTTTCTGCGCAAGGGGTTTGAGGCGTTCCTGCACCCGCTCGAGCCGACTCTCGGCGTCCCGAACACGGTTCTGCAGAAGAGCCGTAGCAACCTCGGTCGGCAGCTTCTGGTCGGCTTTCTCTTTCCCGTCGGTGAAGATCTCCGCCCAGTGCAGGTCACTGTAGACGCGCCGGTAGCGGTCGCCGAGCTCGCGAATGTTCTCAGGCAAATCGTCTCGGGAAAACAGACCATCGAGAAACTGGGAAGGCGAATACTCAACGGTTCTCTCAGTCTTCCCTTTGCCCTTGTATTCGACGCTCAGGCTCAGTTGGCCGCTGCGCAGCAGTTGCAGCACCTCGCTGGCGGAAAGGCGAAACGTCCCCTGACCAGCCAGTTTCGCAGCGATTTTCACCGTCTTCGCCCCAACGCCGGGGATGGAAAGCGTCAATTTTGCAGGCGGCACAGGCGGCGCGTCCAGGTAGACAACTGTGGCTGTGATCTTGAGCCCGAGCGCGGTACGTCCTTTGCGCTTGGCTACGACGGGCTCGAGCTGTACGCTGCCCACGGCCGCCGTTTTGCCCACTTTTCGACCGGCAAGACTTGCAGGCGGATACGCAACCGAGATCAGCCCCAGCACGTCGCCGCCGTTCGCGTCGGCCACACGAACTCCGTAGGCAAAACCGTGCACACCGTTGAAGACCTTCACCAGCACATGATTCCAGCCCGATTTCAGGTGAGCCCTGGCCTTGTCTTCGTCCAGCACGTAGCCCCGGCGAACGATGTTCCGGTGCACCCGCTCGCCGTTCACCCAGACAGCGATTCCGTCGTCGCTGCCGATCAGGAGCGTGACGTCCATTTCTCGTGGACTGTAGACGTAGCTCACGGCGTACGCAACCGTGTTCTCGTGCCGCGGGAGCTGCACTTTCCACAGATCCACCTTCCCCGTAGGCGAGGCCTCCACTGCCTGCCACGTGGTTTCCAGTCCGGGAACGGGGTCGCCGGGCGCAGGCATCAGGTTGGGTTCCCCGGGCACTAAGGTGGAGTCGATCAGAAGCTCCGGCTTGCTGGAGGCGAATCCACCCATCACGACCCACTGCGTGATCGGCGTCTGAGCCCAAACCGCAGAACTCAGCAAAAGCAACGCGAGGGCAACAAACTTGACACGGCGCATCGTCAGAACCTCCACAGGTGAACTTCAGCAAACCCGGTGTACAGACTCAGTTTTCGCCCGAATCCAGATCGGACTTTCGGCGAAACAGAAGCATTTCCGAGCGCAGTCACACTGTTCCCCACGCGGTCACCTGGCAGCACCGCCCAAACCTCGGCAAGCTCGCGAAGCGACAGGGGCGGGCACACGGTTCGCGCCGCGCCCACCAGCGTCGTCGCGCTGCGCAGTTTGCGGAACCTCATCCTGGCAAAAATGCTTCGAAGCTCCCTGCTGCCCCACTCATCCCCGAGCCGAGCTCCGAGGATTCCCGAAAGCGACCGGGCTTTCCCGGGGGCTTTCCGCAAACCCTCAGGAGGCGAGCTGATCTTGTGCTTTTCAGCCCAGGTTGTTCTCGAAGTGAAGTCCGTCGATCAGTCGCAGGGTCAGGGCTTCGCACTCCTCGTCAAACCGATGCCGGAAATCC
>JAADFT010000379.1 GCA_013152765.1 Calditrichota bacterium
CCAATGTGCGCGTGGACGATGCGGTGCTTTTTAGTTCGGGCTATTTGTTCTGCCCAGATGCTTTATGACCATGGTTCTGCCATCCCGTAGGGATGGCATGTCGCTAGCTGAATGTGCAGGCAAGATCTCAACTCCGTAGGAGTGACATGTTCTTGCTGTGCTGCGCTAATCCGGGCGCGGGCAGGGGGCGGAGCAGATCGGAGGAAACAGGAGCGCTGTGGAGCTGGCTGGTTGAGGGCTGGGGTGCACCAAGCGTAAAAGTGATCTGTGGTTGAAGAATTCCGACACAAGAAATGTGGGCACGCGGCTCGAAAAATGCAAGTCAAAAGCTTCCCTGTTTACGCCTGGAGTCCCCTCATCCCTTTTTGTTTCCCGATCTTCTGAATGCTTTCGCAATAACGTGCCCATCCAGAACAAACGTCGCCTGTAAAGGCAGCCTGTCCTGCAATTGCCAAGCGGGGAGTGTTTGTCTGGTTTCGCTTTCTACCGCGAATCGAAGGAGGGGCTTCAACTACCAAAGTGCACTTAGCCCAGTTTGCGGTTGAAATTTACCGTAACTTTTCGTAAATCTTGGTCCGGAGGAGGGAAAATTGCGCATGGCGCGTGGGGAGTCAGGAGACGACAGTTCGTTTGCGAAAACTGCGCGACCGGTTTTCGCAATTCCACAAGCGGTGTGGACGCAACGACGGCAGGAGGCGGATGATGGACTACCGAGTGGTTGAAGAACTGGCTTTCCAGAACGACAAGAAGATCGTTCTTCTGGTGATGGACGGCGTCGGGGGCCTGCAGATGCCCGGGCGCGAAGGCACGGAACTGCATGTGGCACGCATCCCGAACCTGAATCTGCTGGCCAGGCAGGGTTCCTGCGGCCTGATGGACCCCATCATGCCAGGTGTTACCCCGGGGAGCGGTCCGGCTCATTTCGCCCTGTTCGGGTACGATCCCGTGGAGAACAACATCGGGCGCGGCGTGCTGGAGGCGGCGGGAATCGGGATGGAACTGACGCCGGACGACGTGGCGGTGCGGATCAATTTCGCGACCATCGACGAGAAAGGGAACATCGTGGATCGGCGCGCGGGCCGCATTCCGACCGAGGAGTGCGAGCGCCTGTGCAAGAAGCTCCAGGAGAAGGTGGATCTCGGTCCCGACGTGCAGTTCATCATCAAGCCGGTGAAAGAACACCGGGCCATGATCGTGCTGCGAGGTAAGGGTCTGTCCGGCGACCTGCTGGACACGGATCCTCAGCAGACCGGTGTGCCGGCGCTCCCGGCCACACCCGCGGTGGACACGGAAGAGGCCCGGCGGACAGCGAAGATCGTGGACGAGCTGGTGCGGCAGGTGAAGGAAATCCTGGCCGATGAGCCCAAGGCCAATTTCATCCTGCTACGCGGTTTCGCCAAGAATCGCCACTATCGTTCGATGGAAGAGCGCTTCAAACTGCGCGCCTACGCCATCGCCAACTACCCGATGTACCGCGGAGTGGCCAAGCTGGTAGGCATGAAGCTGCATCCGATCACACCGGACGTGAAAACCGAATTCGAGGCCCTGCGCGAGGTCTGGAACGACCACGATTTCTTCTTCCTGCATGTCAAGTACACCGACTCGCGTGGCGAAGACGGTGATTTCGACGCCAAGGTGAAAATCATCGAAGAGGTGGACAGCTACATCCCGATGATCACCGAGCTGAACCCGGATGTTCTGGTGGTCACCGGAGACCACTCCACGCCAGCGGTGTTGAAATCGCATTCGTGGCACCCCGTGCCGGTGATTCTGGCCGCACCAACAGCGCGGATGGACGATGTGGAGCGCTTCGACGAGGTGTCGTGTGCCAAGGGAACGCTGGGCCGTTTCCCGACGGTGGAGTTGATGTCCCTGATGCTGGCGCACGCGCTGCGCCTGAAGAAATTCGGCGCTTGATCGGTTGAGCACGCTGGAGGCGGGGTGAAGCATCGCTCCGCCTTCTTTTTTCTCCGGACGGCCGGACGCGTTTTCGCCTCCGTCTCCTTGCGACGGCCGACGGCGGGGCGACGGGGAGTTCAAACGAGGAGCGAGGGAAGATGAAGTTCATCGCGACGGAACAGGACATCAAAGCAGGTCGCACGACCGACGTTTACTTTGAGCGAACGCGGAAGATCCTGCAAGCGGAAAATGTGCACAAGCGGGTGACCGCCGAGTTCGTGGTGAAAGCGTTTCCGGAAGGGCGTACGTGGGGTGTGTTCACCGGGCTGGAAGACGCGCTCGAGCTGCTACAGGGGCTCCCCGTGGACGTGTGGGCCATGGACGAGGGCACCATTTTTCACCCGAACGAGCCCACGATGGTGATCGAGGGGGATTACCTGGATTTTGGCGTGTACGAGACGGCGGTGCTGGGCTTCTTGTGCCAGGCCTCTGGCGTTGCAACCAAGGCGGCGCGCTGCAGGGTGGCTGCTGGCGACCGGCTCATCGCCAGCTTCGGAGCCCGGCGGATGCATCCGGCTCTGGCTCCGGTGATCGATCGGAATGCCTACGTCGGCGGCGTGGACGGCGTGGCTGTGGTGCAGAGCGCGGAGTTGCTGGGCCTGCCACCGACCGGCACGATTCCACACGCCCTGGTGCTGATCCTCGGCGACGTAGTGGAGGCTACCAAGGCTTTCCACCGGGTGATCGAGCCCGACGTGGCCCGCGTGGCCTTGGTGGACACGTTTGGTGACGAGAAGTTCGAGGCTTTGCGCGCCGCCGAGGCGCTGGGTGAGGCGCTCTTTGCCGTTCGACTGGATACGCCGGGCAGCCGTCGGGGCGACTTCCTGCAAATCCTGAAAGAGGTGCGCTGGGAGCTGGACCTCCGCGGGCACAAGCACGTCAAGCTCTTCGTGTCAGGTGGCATCGACGAGAACAAGATTCTCCAGTTGAACGAGGTGGTGGATGCCTACGGCGTCGGCACGTCCATCAGCAACGCGCCCGTGCTGGACTTCGCGATGGACATCGTTGCCATCGAGGGCGAGCCGATCGCGAAACGAGGTAAACCCTCGGGGCGTAAGGAAGTGTGGAGGTGCCCGGAGTGCGGAAACACGGTGGTGTTGCCGTACGGTGAGCCTGCGCCGGACCGGTGTTCCTGCGGTGGGACATTCGAGGCCCTGCTCAAGCCGGTGATGAAGAACGGAGAGCTGGTGCGGGAGATGCCGGAGCCGAAAGCGATTCGCGAGTGGGTTTTGAAGCAACTCAAGTGGGTTTCGCTGTGATTCGGCGCAGGCTGAGGCCGGGCAAAATTCGCGGAGAATCTGCCGGGATCTACTGTTGCCGAAACGTTGGCGGTTTTTCCTGGTTTTGACGTGAGCCAGCCGGCGCGGCCTCAAATTGTGACCCTCGTGGGGAGCCAGCGCTGCCTTCTGTTTACGAACGAGCTGGCGCGGCAGGCCCGCGGACGTTGGGCGGTTTCGAGGGGTGAAAACGTCTTTCGAGCCTTTCAGGGGAATGTGCTTCGCAGGGGCGAGTTTTTGCAGCTGGAGCCGCGAAGGGCAGCAGAGGGGGAAGTGACTACTCCTGGAGGTGCACAGCCGCCGGAGGGAGGTGAGACGTGGCTGCGAAACACGAACTGCTGGATCACACGGGCGACGTGGGGCTCCGGATCTGGGCGGACACGCTTCCG
>JAADFT010000380.1 GCA_013152765.1 Calditrichota bacterium
ACCCAGATGATGTCCCCTGGCAGCAGTTCTCTCACGTCCTCGTCGTCGACAATTTCGCCAGTGGCCTTGATGACTTTGGTCTTTCGGCGGTCGCCATCCCATGTGACACCACCTGCTCTTTGCAGGTAGTAGTCCACGCCGTGCCCGGGCTCGTAAGTCACGTCGCCTGGCCGGGCCACACGTCCGGTCACTTCCACGACACGCTCAATTCGCGGGACATCGATGATGTCGCCGTCGCGAAGCACAACGTCCTGTGTCGTGTCGCCGAGGACCCACAGCCGGTAAAAATCCACGACGACACGCCCGACGCCCTGGTTCTGCTTCATCACGAAGTACTGGTACTCCAGGTCGGACATCTCGTCGCGCCGCATGTTTTTCAGGCGCTCGTACTCTTTGTCGAACTTGACACGGGTAGAGGGCCGAATCAACTGGGCCTCGCGCAAAAGCGCGTCCTTCGTGAATCCACCTGCCCAGCGCAGAACCTCGCTCAGGCGCGTACTGTCCTTGGTGATTGAGTAGCGTCCCGGGAACATCACCTCGCCCCGGACTGTGACCGACGGCCCCACGTACCACTCCGGAATGCGGCGGATCAAAACGCGGTCGTACTCGTGCAGCTCCAGGTTCTGGCTCGGAGCCTCTCCGGAGAGTACAGCCGCCAGCTTGAACTTGATTCTCTTCACCGGGCTTTTGGGCCGAATCCGATCCAGCTCGGCCTCGTCCAGAAAGGCCATTCGGGTCACGCCGCCCGCTTTGAGGATCAAATCGCGAATCCGCATTCCCTTTTCGAGGGTGTACACTCCCGGCTTCCGTACCTCGCCCCGAATTTCTACCGTGGGACGGTCCCGCAACTCCAGAACCGAGTACACGCGTACCCGATCGCGGTCTTCCAGTTTCACCCGAGCGGCAGCAGCGCTGTCCCGGGCATTCACGTACTGAACACGTCGCCACCCGTCGCCCTGCTGGCGGCTCACCTCCACGCGCTCCGCGTAAGCCACCTTCGTCAGCCCGCCAGCCAGGTGTAACAGATCTGCCAGCGATTCCTGACCGGGCAGGCGCAGTTCGTACACGCCCGGGCGCCGCACCTCGCCACCGAGCGCTACAGAAGCTCGAACTGGTGGCACGTGCACCACATCGCCTGAACGCAGGGGAGGACCGCCGCGACCTTTGCCGAGAAGCAAGAGCTCGTACAGGTCTACTGAGTCCACTGATCCGTCCGGGTGTCGAACCTGTACACAGCGCAAAGAACCACCGTCCTCCGGACCGCCGGCTGCAAAGATCGCATCAAAAGCCGTTTGTAAGCCGCTGAGAGCGTAGCGTCCCGGTCGCCGGACAACCCCGACCACGGAAACCATCACCGTTTTGGGGGAAAGCAACAGGACTTCGAGCTGCTTCTCGGCAAAGTAGTGGGCAAGCGTGCGCCGTAACCGCAGCCTGGCCGAGTCCAGCGTGCACCCCATCAGGTCCACGACACCCAGCCCTGGCAGGTAGGCCTTGCCCTGGGCATTCAGGGTCACGTCGTACTCGCGCTGCGTCTTTCCCAGCAGGTAAATGCCCAGTCGATCGCCAGGTCCAAGGCGGTAGTCGGCAGGTAAGGGTAAAGCTCCGGGGTTCTGGCGGGCCTCGCCGGCTCTGGCGAAGGCCGTCATCCCGACGTGCGGCAGAGCAGTCCAGTCGATGCTAACGCTCGCAGCCGTTGAAGTCCCGGCCCGCGAAGCCTTCAGCAGGCTGTCCACGGAGGCGGGGGAAACCGACTGCGCCCGTAGCAAAGGGGAAAAGCCAGATGCAAACGCACCCCCCAGCGACAAGATCAGAAACCAGCGCAAAAGTTCTTTTCGTCGAAGGAGCAAATTGCCACCCTTGATTTCTCTTCCTGAAGGAAAACACCGCGTGCCAATCCTTCACGGGGTCTACGACTCCTGCAGCGCCAAATGTAACACCCTTTTGGCGCACGGACAAGCCAATTCTTCGCCCCAGTTTGCGAAAAACGTGCCACAATTGACACGCACCACATGACAGACATGGAGTACATCCCCGTCGACACAAAACCGGAGCCTGTGGTGTACTGTTGCTTCAACCAGGGCACGCTAAACTCAACGAGATCACGGAATGAGCACCAATCCGACCGAGAGCCCTTTCAACACCGTGGCTACCACTCGGCTGAGCGTTCTCTTTGCCAAAAATCAAAGGCCGAGCGTGAGCCCGGCCTCGGTCTGTTCTTACCTGGACAATTCCCGGCCATCTGTGGCTCAGAGGGTCCCAAACTCCACGTCGCCCTTCGGCAGTTGAATGACGGCGTACTTCCCCTTCTTGAGTGCACCGGGACACACCACCAAAGAGCTGCCGATCTGTGTGCGCACCTGCTGATCGTGCACGTGCCCCACTACGGCCAGCATCGGTCGATGCGTTTTGATCATTTCATGCACAACCTCCGGTCCAACGTCCACTTCCGGATCGGTCTTGGTGATCTGCGTCGGCGGAATGTGGAACACCAGGATGAGCGGCTGGTCGTAGTCGTTCACAAACTTGAGCTGATACTCGACCTCCCACCGCGGAGACATGAACTGAAAGACGTCCTCGTACCGATCATTCGAAATGTCGCCCCCAAAGCCGAAAATGGCGTACTTGTTCTTGAAAACCCAACCGCCGCCATGCACACAGCGTACGTTGGGATGTGCAGTCTCGGCCGAAACAGCTTCGAACAGGAAGTGCTCTTTTGGACTGTCCATGTTGCCGGGCACGTAAGCGAGAGGAACGTCCCACTCCGCAAATTTGTCCAGGAATGCCTCGATCGTTTTCACGTCCTGCTCGATCTCTTCCCTCAATCCCGGCAGGTCGTGGTTCGGAGCCCGGCCTTCCTTCTGAGCCGCCAGCCACTCGTCGCCGCGCTTTTTGCCTTTTACCACGTCGCCAGCAAAAATCACCAGGTCGGGGTTCACCTTGCGCAAAACCGGTTCCAGCTGATCCAGGCGTTCGAGCTCACCGTGCAGGTCGGAAATGGCGAGTACTTTCATCGGCCATCACCTCCCCAGCTTCTGATGTTCACAGCGATTTTTCAACCGGAGCAAGGAAGTCGGAGTGCGCGACGGTACAGTGGGCAGGCGGAAGCACGACCCCCAGCTTCCATCTGAATTTACTTCGGCCCCCTGCGGCAGGTTCCAAGTCGCCACAAATGCGAAGGGCACCAGCTTCCTGCTGATGCCCTTGCTCTACCAGATGCAAGCGGTCAAATCCTGGCCTCACTTCTCCGAAGGAAGCTGACGGTTTGCCGTCTCACTACAGTTTTCTTCCCTCGAAGCAATTACGTATTCAACCCCCGCTACCTGGTGCTGAAACCGGGCCGCTCTGATGCCGCTCAGCGCAGGTAGGCCATCTTGCGAACCGATGCGTAACTGCGCACCGGTACTTTCAAACCGCCGTTGTCGACGATCTCCACAACCTCCATCCGACAGAAGTACGCACCTCCCGGGACGGGTCGACCGAAGTCGTCCGTGGCATCCCAGATCACACGGTGGCGTCCCGGACTTGCCTCTCCGTCGAACAGCACCTTCACCTTTTGACCAAGCAGGTTGTACACTGTCAGCGTCACCCGTCGCGCTTCCGGTACGTCGAATTCGATTTCCG
>JAADFT010000381.1 GCA_013152765.1 Calditrichota bacterium
TCCCTGATCCGCCCGAAAAAGTGGAAACGCAGCCGAGTTTCTGAACCGCACCAACGGATTCCGAACTGCGTGGCTCCCCGCGAAGCCGGACCCGAGAGCCTCTGCGGGATGCCCGCTTCCGCAAAGCGCCCGCGTGTCTCTCCTGCTTCGTCGAAATCCCCGTGGTCTCACACGGAACGAATGTGTCTTAGCGAGTAAATCCTGCAGTCGATTTGGGACCCGTCTCTAAACCTCTCTATTTTTCGTTTGCTCCGACAAAAGCAACTTAGCGGGATTTGCCTTTCCCGAACGGATTTCCCTCCCCTGTTGTTTCCCGTCCGGCTAAAGGATCTTTTCGACCAGAACGACGTCCGAACCCGTCAGGTTCTGCTCCTTCAGCAGATCCGCGGAAACCCGGATCTCGCCCGCTTTTCCTGTCGGCTCGCCGGCGATCACGTGCGCACTGCGCAGTCCGCCCGTCCACCAGCGGCGATCGCGGATGTAGAGCAAATCGCCGGGTCGGGCCTTCAGGCGGTTCATGTCCTCCGGCGCCAGGATCACGAGCCGCTGCTCCGCGTCCATCTCCTCCACGGGCACCACGCGCAACCGGATCTTCTCGCCCTCCTCCTCGTTCACCGGGCCGCCTTTGAAGTTCTCGCGGGCCTGCCGGAGTGTGCCGATCACCAGGCCGGCCACCTCGGAGAGCGGTCGCGGTTTGGTGCCGAGCGACACCGCAACGCCAATTACCGTTGAGACCAGGAGACCGTACAGGGCCCGCATGTACGACAGCCCTTCGACCTGCGTAATGCCGTGGCTCACCGGCTTCACCAGCTGCGGAAAGCGAATGGACACGAAAATCAACGTAATGCCCCCCACCAGCGTCCACAGAGCACCAGCCGGGGTGTAGCGTTTCCAGAAGGCGCCCAAGAGAATCGTGACCACAAGCGGGGGCGTGATGGCCGCGGTGAAGGCGGCGTGAGCGGAGTAGATCGTTTTGAAGCTGTTGAACAGGGGCACCAGGCTGAGACCGAGGACGGCGGCGACAATCGAGACGACGCGCGCCACGAAGAGGTAGTGGCGGTCCGAAGCGCCTTTGCGAATGTAGGGTCGGTAGATGTCGTTCACACCGATCACGGCAGCGGCGTTGACCAGCGTGTCGACCGTGGACATCATGGCGGCCACCAGCGCGGCCATGATGAGACCGAACACGCCAGGACGGCACACCATGTTGGAGACGACCACGAAGACGTCACGGGACGAGATGTTTGGATTCAACATGCCGAGATTCACCATGGCGCGGCCAACCCAGCCCACGTTTGCCACGGCAATCGCTGCCAAAGGCATGAGCAGGAGCAGGACAAAGGTCACAGCCTTCCGACCCTCCTGCACGCTCTTGGCCGAAAGGAAGCGCAAGATCATGCCCTGGTGCATGAAGTAGAAAGCGGCCGTGTTGGCCATGCCGTCCTGCCAGAAAATGCCCACGAAACTGAACTCGGGTGGTTTGTTGAAAGGCGCAAAGGCGGTTTTCATCTGCGGCGGCAGGTTGTCCAGCAGCACGCGCAGCCCGCCAATGGCGTGCAGCCCCAGGCCAAACAGCACGAAGCCGGCGATCAGGAGCAGGAAACCCTGAAGCAGGTCCGTCATGATCACCGAGGTTTGCCCGCCGAACGTGACGTAAATGGCCGTGATGACCGCAACAACCACCGCGGCCTGGAAAATGTCCATCCCGAGCAGCTTGTGCAGCGCCACTCCGAGCGTCAGCAGGTTGATGCCCACGTAGCCGATCAGGTAAAGCAGCAGAATGGCCGTGGCGGCGCTGCGCGTGGCCCGGTTGAAACGCCGTTCCAGGTACTCAGGAATCGAAACAATCCTCGAAAAGTAGATGATCGGCAGCCAGCCAAACATCCACAGGGGCATCCAGAACCAGTCGTTCAGGTAGCTTTGCGTGGACGAAAAGCCGTAGCGGTAAGCAGCCTCGGAGTACTTGATGAAGCTGTACGAGCCAACGGTGGTGGCCACGCACGACATGCCGATGAGCCACCACGAGAGCTTCTGACCGGAAAAGAAGAAATCCTTGGTGGAGCGAACGTAACGGCCGAAGTAGCTGCCGAAGAGCAGAACGACAGCGAAGTACGCGACGATCAGAAAGTAGTCGAGAGGCGTGCCGACAGTTGGGTGCATTTTGACCTCCGCAACGAATCAGAAGTGGAAGAGCCCGTGGCGGTTTTTCTTTGTTGCGTAGGAAGGCAGTGAGCCCTCCGGGTTGCAGCTTCCAACCGTCCCCTGTCGGGGCGGCGTTGGGGCACCTTTACAGCTTTGGCAGCACAAACTGCATGAACCCCTGAAGCAACATGTAGTAGATGAAGCCGCCGATGAGCACCTGGACGGTCCAGCGATCCGACTTCAGGTTCCAGCGGATCTCGTGGTTGCTCGCCGCCAGAACGAACCCGAGTACAAAGAACACGGACATGACGCCGTACTGGTACACGAAGGGAAGCCAGGAATCCATCTTTCCTCTCCTTGGTTGCGGCGTTTCTGCTGTGGGTGGTTTTCAGCCGTCTGATTTGGCGTTTGCCAAATGTACTCGTTTGTTGCGAAAAAGTCAAAGCCAACCTGAGAGAAGCGAGCGAATGCGCCAGCCCTGGACGACCGCGAGATTCGGAGGCCGCAGAACGAGACCGTGCACGGGGTGTGCGCGGCGTCGGATTTTCAGAAACGTTTGGAGACGAAGACACGTCTCAGTGTTGCAAGCGCTACCGGAGTCTACTACGTCAGATTCGCGAAACAAAGGCGAAAGCCGGGCGTGGCTTCTCCGCCCGGGGATCAAATCCCCGGGCTACTAAAGGAAGCCGCCTGCTAAAGCAGGCTTGTTTCAGGCGAGACCAAGCAACACCTTGCCTTAGAGAAGCCACGATTCCGAAAAGCCAACCACATTTTGACGTAGCAGAACTAAGCACTCGCTACAGGCGGGAAAGTCGCGTGTCTCCGGCTTCACCGGGGGAGTCTAACGTTGCAGACCTGCGGGGAAGGACGGCTTGGTGAAGAGGGTGGCGGGTACCTGGAGAGGCTTTGTTCCCCTTGTGCGCACCGTGTGCGCAGTTTGCACAAGGACTGGTGGTTGACGGGGAAGAACGGAGAAAGTTGGCAGACACCGGGCTTGGCTGCTCGCAGTTAACTGTTTTCTTTGCTTTTCGCACGGCACGGCTCTTGCGGGGACTTCGGGTGCTAACGGCGGTTCGGCGCAGGCAGGGAGCCGGTCTCGCACGAGTGCGACTCGCACAGACGGCCCGGCGACGGATTGGCTGTGTTCGGGGCGATTTTGAGAGACCCGTAAAAACTCTCACAAACCGCAAAACCGCAGGAGAGCAGGGATTTCGGAGAAGTGCCAACTACTGTTCGGTCAGCAGTGACCGGGCAAGGCGTGCCGAGGGAGCGGGCCTCCGCTTCGAAGGAGCCGGGGATTTGGTCTCCGGGCGGAAAGCCATGTTGCGCTTCTTGGCTTCTTGTGGCAAATCGGACGTAGTAGGCTCGGGCACGAGGCCGGGGGCGTTTGAGTTCGAGGCCGCTCTCGTGCACCTGGTGGTACCGTCTTGCTGCGAACTGTCCGGAGAAGGACGCTGCCGGGTTCACTGAG
>JAADFT010000382.1 GCA_013152765.1 Calditrichota bacterium
CAAGGGATCGTAAGATGCCAGACGGTTGCTCTGCACGGGGTGAACCTGAGATTCGATTCACACGAAACTCGTGCGAGCGGGTGACAAGCGCGTGCCCTGTGTTTTGGCGTTGAGCAGCGGGTCGGGACGTTTTGATGTTGTCCTGTCAATCAGGTTGGAGCTGCGCTCACGACCCTCTCACCATTGCTTAACCTGCAACGAAACGAGCAGGATTGACGTTTGTCACGTGAGGTACTGAGACAAAGGGCCTGCGGAGAACCGTTTCGCTGTGCCGCCAAAGGCGGTCGACCGGATTCAGTGGAGAAGAGAGTGATGGGAAAGCCAAGGCTGGTTGAACTTGACGAAGCGAAGAGTCAGCTCGACGACTTACTAAGGCGTGTCACCGGAAAAGGTGAGACCATTTTGATCACGCAGGATGGGCGAGTTCAGGCCGTTTTCTTGCCGCCGGGCGAGTACGAGCGTCTCTTGGAGCGAGACCGGGAAAAGCCGGACACTCTCACAACGCTTGAGGCAATCTTCGAACTGAACGCGAGGATCAAGGCCCGACGAGGAGGAAGGCCGTTGCCAGATCCAGTGGACGTCATACACGAAATGCGGGAGGAGCGGGATGCCGAGCTCGCCCATTTGCGTTGATGCCAGTTTCATTGCGCGATTGCTTCTCAATACGGAGGGTGCTGACAACCCGGTAGCTCGTCTTTGGCTGGAATGGCATTCATCAGGAAGGCCGATTGTAGCACCTGCGCTTCTCTACTACGAAGTAACAAATGTTCTTCGCCAGTATGTACGTCACGGCGACTTGAAGCATGAAGAGGCCTTGGAACTCTTGAAACTGGCACTGAACCTCGATGTTGCCCTTTACGAGGATCCAGAAGTTCATCTGCTTGCCCTTCAATTGGCAGCTGAGTTTGGGCTTGCTGCCACGTACGATACTCACTACCTTGCGGTTACCAGGAGAGTGAGCGGTGAATTTTGGACGGCGGATGCTCGCCTCGTTCGACGTGTAGCAAGTAGATTCGGAAACATTCGACTCCTGGACGTTAGCACGGATGGTTAACATCAACCTCAATTTAACGGGCTCTGTAAAGTAACGTGGGACCTGCGAGTGGATCCTGCGCCTGCTTTTCGAAGGACCTGCCTCAGAAGGAACACATCGGCTGTGGGGAGTTTGCGGATTTCAGCCCCGAAAAACGACAAACGTTCGCTCTAAGTTCACCAGCAGTCACTTCTTCGGGCTCAGCCACAACCTGACGAGCGCCTCCTGCTCCTCCTCGCTCAGCGTCCCTTCGCGGCCGAGACGGCTTCGGATCCAGCTCGTAACGTGGTAGAGGACAACGCCGACCGCCACCGAAATGTTGAAGCTCTGCACAAATCCGGGCGTGGGCACGTAGAAGTTGGCAGTGCCTAAGCTGGCGAGCTGCTCGGACACTCCGTAGATCTCGTTGCCGAAGACAAGCGCAAACAGCTCGTCGGGATTCGGTGTTGGCGGCGGTGGAAGGTCTGGTTTCGAGAATTCTGCAGCCTCGCCCAGATTGCGGTCCGGAGCCGGCGGCCACCAGAAGGGAAAGTCGAAAAGCGGGAAGAGTTCGTGAATGCTGTACGCGTCGGGGGTGAAAGCGGTGACGTAGATCTTGCTGGTCAGTTCCTGTAGGCGGGCCAGGCCTGCTTCGTAGTCGCGGAAACGCTCCAGAGTCAGCCAGCGGTGAGCGTCGACCGCCACGCGGGGAGACACGCTGAACACGCGATCGGGATCCAGAATCAGGACGCGCTGCACACCGAGCAGTTCACAGCTGCGCAGCGTCGCGCTCAGGTTGTGGGGATCCTCAACGCGATCCTCCACGACGATCAGGTTGCCGAGGCGTGCCCGAGCAACGCGTTGAAATCTCGCCAGTCGTCTTTCTGTGACCACCTGTACTCCCTCTCCATTTTGACCTGTCGAAAAGTACGCAGATCTGGCCGAAATTCCAAGTCCTTGGGCTCGAGAAAAACGAAAGCCCGTGAGGGTTTTCCCCACGGGCCTGAACGGTTGACTTGTCGGCCGACCTACTCGAGACCGAGCTCCTGGTGTTTGGCAGCAATGGCGTCGGCCAGGCGGTCGAGTGCCTCGAAGTGTTCCTGCCGCGGATGCCCCTTGCACAGGACTGGTTCGAAGGTTTCGACCTTGAGGCTCGGAATCAGGCTGCTAACCTGCTCGATCGGTCTGCCGCTCCAGCCGTACGACCCGATGACACCGGCAAACTTCGCTTTCGGCCGCAGAGCGTTGGTGAGGACGCCTGCGTAAGCCACGAGGGGGTGCGGCCCAGCCAGCACTGTGGGCGTGGCAAAAATGATGGTTGCCGCGTCGACCAGCGACATGGCGAGCTTACCGATGTCGGTGACGGTGAGCTCGTACTGCTGCACCCGCACACCGCGTTCCGCCAGTGCAGCCACGAGGTGCGAAACCATCTTGTCCACGCTGCCGTGCATGGAGACGTAGGGAATCACAACGTAGTTCTTCGGGGCGCCGTGCACCCACTCGCGGTACGCGTCCACGATGAACTGGGGGTTGTCGTAGATCGGCCCATGGCTCGGAGCGATGATGTCGACGTCGAGTCCCGAAATCTTGTCCAGGTCCTTCGTGATTTGCTTGGCGTAGGGCATCATGATTTCTGCGTAGTAGAGCTTGGCCGCCTCGTAAACGCGGGCCTGGTCTACGGCGTAGAGGTCGGACGTGGCAAGGTGGGAACCGAAAAAGTCGCAGGTGAAGAGAATTTTGCGCTCCGGCAGGTACGTTGACATGGTTTCGGGCCAGTGTACCCAGGGCGTCAGGATGAACTGCAGGTGCAAGTCTCCGAGGGAAAGGACCTCGCCGTCCCCGACGACCTGGAACCGGTCCTCGGGGAGCAAAAGCAGGTCGATGAGCATGTCGCGCGCTTTGGCGTTGGTGACGATCTTGGCGTTCGGGTACTTCTGCAAAACCTCGGGTAGGGCCCCGGAGTGATCTTGCTCCGCGTGGTGAGCAACAACGTAGTCGAGCTGAGACACGTCCTTGAGCTGCTCCATCAGCACGTCGACCATGGTTGGGTCCACCGTGTCCAGGAGCGCGGTTTTTTCGCTGCCTTTCACCAGGTAGGCGTTGTAGCTGGTACCGTCCGGCAGGGGGACCAGGGAGTCGAAAAGACGACGATTCCAGTCGATCGCGCCCATCCAGTACACGTTGTCGACGATTTTTCTCGCTTTCATCTAAGACCTCGCTGTTTGATTTTCGTAGTACGACCCAGGCAGGGTTTGTTCCCTGCTCAACAGTCTGTTTGTCCTGGCGGGAGTTGCTCCCAGGAACTGCCGGTGCTGCGAAAAACAGGTGCAGTCCCTCTTTGCAACCGAGCCCGGTTGACTCCGACAGTTTGCGGCGAACCCGGCGGGGTCCGGAACATCGGGAGACAAATGCGAACCAGAGCCTCGCTGCGCACCCTCAGTGCCGGTTTCCGCAGTCGGGAGAGGCTTTTACTTTGATGAAACTTTCGGTTAGCAGTGACGCCCCACTTTTGTCACTCGTGTTGTCAACGCTGGCAAGGGGCGTTCGGTTTCTGGAGAGAGGCTTACGGAAGAGGCAGGGAGACATCTTTTCGACGAAC